>NZ_JBHTVA010000040.1:0-102881 GCF_042793325.1 Embleya sp. NPDC056575 | reverse complement strand
CCGTCCCCGCTCCGGTGTCGTTCGCGGTGCCGACCCGACGGGTCAGCCGGCGACCGCCCCGACCGCCTCGTCCACCGGCACGCTCCCGCCGATCAGTTCCAGCGTCAGGCCGGCCGTTCCGGGGGCGTCGACCAGGGCGGCGAGTACGGCCGCCACGTCGTCGCGGGTGACGGGTCCGCGCCCGGTGGACGCGGCCAGCGCCACCGTGCCGGTGCCCGGTTCGTCGGTCAGGCGCCCCGGTCGCAGGATGGTCCAGTCGAGTCCGGCCCGTGACCGGACATCGGCGTCCGCCGCGCCCTTGGCGCGCAGATAGGCGGCGAAGACCGGGTCGGTGCCCTCCGGGGGTTCCCCGTTTGTGCCCATCGCGGACACGACGAGGAAGCGCCGTACGCCGGCCGCCTCGGCCGCGTCCGCGAACAGGGCGCAGGCCGCGCGATCGACCGTGTCCTTGCGAGCCGCCCCGCTGCCCGGCCCCGCGCCGGCGGCGAATACGGCCGCGTCCGCGCCCTCCAGATGCCCGGCGACCTCCGCGACCGTCGCCGACTCCAGGTCGCACACGACGGGTTCGGCGCCCGCCGCCAATACGTCGCCCGCCTGCTCCGGCCGACGAATGATCCCCGCGACCTCGTCTCCACGCCCATGCAGCAGCCGCGTGAGCCGCAGCGCGATTCGACCGTGACCACCCGCGATGACAATGCGCATGCGCACGACCATACGCCCCGGCGGCGATCATCACGCGGTTCGGCGCCACCTGGGAGGAACGCGGCTACCACACCATCGGCGACCCCTGGCGCGAGCGGCGGTACGCCCACCAGGAAGCCGTGCCGCACGAGGGGCCCGGCCGCTCAGTCCTTGCGCCACAGTTCGTCGTAGCGCCGCGCCGAGGGCGGCCGGCCGGGGAGCGGGAAGTCGGTGTTGTCCGGGCGGGCGCGCAGGCCGTCGAGGACCAGGGCGACCAGGCGCTCGCGGGCGTTGGCGTCCGCCGTCGTCGGTACGGGCGGGCGTCGGGAGAACTGCTCGATCACCTGGAAGATGTCGACGGTGGTGGCGTCGGCGCGCAGGACACCCGCGGCGTGGGCGCGGGCCACGACCTCCTCGGCCAGCCGGTCCGAGACGCGGCCCGCCTCGGCCATCTCCGCCGTGAAGCGGACCGTCCCGGCGATCGGCGCGAGTGAGCCCGGGCCGAAGTCGACGCATTCGCGTACATAACCGGCCAAACCCGCCCAGGGGTCCTCGGCGGCGAGCGCGGTCCGCGCGGCCTCCGAATACTGCTCGGCGGCCGACACCGTGAGTTTTTGGAGCAGTTCCTCCTTGGTGCCGTACCGCCGGTACAGCGTGGCGATGCCCACGCCCGCGCGCTCGGCGACCGCGGACACCGGCGCGTCGGCGCCCTGGCTCGTGAAGACCTCCCGCGCCGCGGCGAGCACTCGCCGGTCGTTGCGCGCCGCCTCGGCCTGGCGGCCGCGTTTGCGCGGCTGTTCGCTCGTGCTCATGCTCACCAGGATATCCGTTGCGGAGCGGATCACTCCGTTATAGTTTAACGGAGCATTCCACTCCGTTATTTTTCGGCGGTGCCGGTCCACGCCACGTGCGTGGTCCGACCCGCCGCTTCGGTCGCCGAGGAGGCAGAGCCATGAAGGCCGCAATCGTCAGGGAGTTCGGCGGGCCCGAGGTCCTGCACATCGCCGAGATCCCCACCCCGCACGCGGGGCCGGGCCGGGTGCGCGTCCGGGTGCGCGCGGCCGGTGTCATGCCCTTCGACACCGCCCTGCGCGCCGGGCGGTTCCCGCCCGCGATGACGCCCCGCTTCCCGGCCGAACCTCTCGTGCCCGGCAACGAGTTCGCGGGCGTGATCGACGAGGTCGGCGAGGGGGCCACGGGGCTACCGCCCGGAACGGAGGTGCTCGGTTACGCGACCACGGGCGCCTACGCCGAGTTCATCGTCGTCCCCGCCGACCAGGTCGCCCGCAAACCCCCGGGCATGCCCTGGGAGATCGCCGCGGGGTTGTCCGGCAACGGGCAGGGCGCGCACATGGCCCTGCGGCAACTGGCGGTCGGCCCGGGGGACATCGTGCTGATCAACGGCGCCGCGGGTGGTCTCGGCACCATCGCCGTACAACTGGCCGAGGCATGGGGAGCCGCGACCGTGATCGGCACGGCGAGCGAGCGCAACCACGACTACCTGCGCTCCCTGGGCGCGGTCCCGGTCACCTACGGCCCGGGCCTGGTCGAGCGGGTACGGGCGATCGCCCCGGACGGTGTCGACGCCGCACTCGACGCGGCGAGCCCCGAAGTGCTCCGCGACTTCGTCCAACTCACCGCGGACCGTCACCGCGTGCTCACCATGATCTCCGACGAGGCCGCCCGCGAACTCGGCCTGCGCGAGTGGAGCGGCGTACGCAGCGGCGAACTGCTGGGGGAGCTGGCCCAGTTGTGGAGCGGGGGCGGGTTCGTCGTGCACCTTCGCGAGACGTACGCACTGGCCGACGCGGCACGGGCGCATCGTGCCGTCGAGACCGGCCACGGCCGCGGCAAGGTCGTTCTCGTGGTCGACCCGTCATGACGGCGGTGCGCGATGCGGCGCCGGTGGGGGGTGTGCGGGGTCGGGACCTCTTCGACGACCGGCGGTTCCGGCTCCTCTTCCTGGCACGCACGATCTCCGTACTGGCCGCCGCCTTCGGCCCCGTGGCGCTGGCCTTCGGTGTCCTGGACCTGCCGGGCGCCGGTGCCACCACGCTGACGATCGTGCTCACCGCGCAGACGGTGCCGCAGATCGCCCTGATGTTGTTCGGCGGAGTCGTCGCCGACCGGATCTCCCGCACCCGGCTGATGCTGACGGCGGAACTGGGCTCCGCCGCGGCGTTCTTCGGCATCGCTACCATGTTCGTCACCGGACACGCCCCGGTGTGGGGCATCGCGCTCCTGGCCGCCGCCACCGGCATCGCACTCGCCCTCTACTACCCGGCGCTCACCGGCGTGGTACCCGAGATCGTCCGGGACGAGCACCTCCAGACCGCCAACGGCGTGCTGCGCCTCGGCGTCAACAGCGCGCGCCTGCTGGGCATGGCGGCGGCGGGCGGCGCGGTGGCACTGGTCGGTGCCGGATGGGCTCTGGCGGTCAACGGCGTCGGCCTCGTGGTGTCCGCGGCGCTGCTCGTGGCCCTGCGCCCGACGCCCGGGACGGATCGGGGGCGGACCTCCATGGTGAGCGATCTCCGGGAAGGCTGGCGGGAGTTCGCGTCCCGCCGCTGGTTGTGGGTGATCGTTCTCCAGTTCTCCTTCGTGATCGCCGCGATGCAGGCCGCCTTCGGCGTCCTCGGTCCCGTGGTGGCGAAGGCCGATCTCGGCGGAGCACCCGCCTGGTCGACGATCCTGGTCGGACAGGGACTCGGCACGCTGGCGGGCGTGTTCGTGGCCATCCGCCTCCGTCCCCGACGGCCCCTGTTGGTGGCCACGTCGATGGTCTTCGCGGTGGCCCTGCCGATCGCCCTGCTGGGCATCGGCGCCCCGGTGTACGTCGTCGCCTTCGGCGCGTTCGTCACCGGCGCGGCCTTCGACGTCTTCGGCGTGATGTGGGAGACCACGATGCAGCGGGAGATACCGCGCGAGGCGCTGTCGCGCGTGGCGGCGTACGACGGGCTCGGCTCCTTCATGTTCGGCCCGCTCGGCCTCGTCGCCGCCGCCCCCATCGCGGACGCCGTCGGCGCGCACCACGCGCTGCTGCTGTGCGCGGCGCTGATCGTGCTGGTGACCGTGGGGGCGCTGGCCGTCCCCGAGGTGCGCAACCTTCGTGCCGTGACCCAGGTGGTCAACGACCGGGTCGTTGCGTCGGGGTGACCAGGACCTTCAGGGCGCTGCGCTCGTCCATCGCGCGGTAGCCGCGTGGTAGCCGGTGCCCATGACGTCGGTCAGCGCGAGCAACCCGCGCGGCAGTCGCTCGTCCGAGGCAGCCTCGCCGGGTACCGGACTGCCCGCAGTGGGCCCACAGGTCGCTGCCGCACACACACGAGTGGTCCTCGAAGGAGTCGTTGAGGTACACGGCGACCCGGTCGCGCGGTCGTACACCCCGGTCGAGGTAGTGGCACGCCCACGCCTCGGCGAGGGCGTCGAGTGCGGCGATGCCGAACTCCCGCCGGGGTGTTCCGTCGCCGACCACGAGCGGCGGATCCGAGACGAGCAGGGGTGCGTCGGGGGCCCGGCTGTGCTCCAGCGCGATGCGCCAGAGGTTGCCACCCCCGAGGCGGGGGTCCCGGGCCAGGGCGATGCGGGCCGGTCGTGGGAGCAGGGTGTGTCGGGCGGACAACAAGGGATCCCCGATTCGCGGTGGGAGGACGGGAAGCCCGCACGTACGCCGACGGGGCGGCGGTGCGGGAACGGGTCCAATGCACCCACGGCGTGCGGCCGGAGGCAACGGGTTGCGCCGGTGGGGCGGGGGGGGCGAGCAACATTCACCGCATGTCGGGGAACGGCGTTGCGTTCGCGCAATCCGGCCGATTGCCAAGGTGGTTCACCGACGCGTGTGATGGACGGGTCTGCGCACGCCGGCGGGGGCCGGCCCGGCCACGAGACGCGGGCCCGCAGCACGATCGGCGGAAGAATCACCGAGTTCCGGTTCCATAGCGTGAAGACCTGTTACAGAATGCGAGGCGTCGTCCGTTCGCCTGCCCGGCGACGCGAGGAAGACGAAGACGCCGGAATCCGATACCGGAAGGAACGCAACCCCCGATGACACCGCTGATCCTCGGCCGCCGCGCCGCACCCCCGGCCCGTGCGGCGGGTCCGCTACCCGAGCACCACTACGACGACGCCGTATGCGCGAACGTCGTCCCCGACGGCCGACTCCTGATCCACGTCGTCGACGCGCGCACGATCGCCGCGTACACCCAGACCCAGGAACCCCTCGGGTGGAAGAAGGACGACTGACCCGCCCCGGGTCACCGGCCCCGAGAACGAGGACGTCACCGTGGACCCGCTGTTGGCCGCCGCCGTCGAGGCCCTGGGCGTCAGCGAACCCCCCGCGCCACTGAGCCCCCACCACACACACGCCTGGCGCACCGCCGACTGGAAGATTCGCACCGCCGACGACCCGACCGCCGCGGCGGCGCTGCTCCACGAGGCGCGGGCCGTACGCCTGCTGTCCGAGGCGGAACTCACCGCCCGCACAGGCGCGTACGCCCGAGTCGGCACCGGTGCGTGGGCCGCCCTCGCCTGGAGCCCCGGTACCACGTTGTGGGAGTGGTGCGCCGCCCACCGCGACGATCCGGCGGACGCCACCCCCCGGCTGCGCCGGATCGCGGACCGCGCGTTCGCCCTCCTGCGGCGCTGGCACGCGGCCGGCTGGCGCCACGGAGACCTGCATCCGGGCAACGTGCTGATCGGCGGCCCCGACGACGACGTCGAGTTCATCGACTTCGAGCTGACCCACCACCGCGAACTGCTGCCGCTGCCCGGCCCCTACCGGGGCGGGGGCGACCAGGCCACCGCCCCCGAGATCGCCCGCCTGCTCCTGACCACCGCGGCGGACGTCGACCTCGAACTCACCGACGCCGCCGAGGTCTACAGCCTCGGCGCCACGCTGCGCTGGGCGTGGACCGGCGCCGGCCCCGCGACCCCCCGCTTCGTCGGGCCGGGCGTCACGCCCACCGACGTCCTGGAGGACATCGTCGGCGGCCGGCGCAGGGTGCCGCTGACCGAGGCGCGACCGTGGGCCGACCGCCGGCTCGAAGCGCTCATCGAGGACACCATGGCCCTCGACCCGTGCACCCGCTCCCGCACCGCGTCGCACCGGATCGGGGGGCCCGGCGGGGCCGGCCGCCCGGGGCGGTGAAGGCCGTGTGCCGAATCGGCCGGCCCTCGCCGGCCGGGGCGGGATGGGGGAGGCGCGGGAGGGGCGGGACCGCAGAATCGGTTGTGTGACGCCGCCACCGGAGCGGGTCCGGCCCGACGCCACGACCGTGCCCGTCGGGACGGGCGCCGTGTTCGAACACCGGGCCGAATCGTGAGCAGGACTCGGGCTCGTCGAGTTCGGCGGTGAAGCGGTGAAGTGGTGAAGTCGGCGTCGGATGGCCGGGTTTCGGTCGCGTGTGTGAGCTTCGCGGTCGGCGGGGTGACTTCGGTACGACTGAGTGATTGTCGTTGCGGGTACACGCCGTCGACCGGCCGCCGGGGGCGAGTCCGGTCCGGTACGGGCGAGGTCCGGCCGATTTTCACCTGTAGGGAGACAGCCGTGACGTTCGCATCCGACCCCCAATCGCCTCCCCCGACACCGGGCCGCCACGAACCCGCCGCGCCCGCCGCGCACTTCGAGACATGGGCGCCGCCGCCCGCGCCGCCCGTACTGCCGCCGCGCAACACCTCGCGGGCCAACCGGTCGCGGCGGGATCCGACTCCGCGGCAGCCCACCCCGATGCCCGGGCACCCCATGCAGGACGCCCGGGGGCCGGCGGTGGGGGCACCCGCAGCCGCGGTCGAGGACGCGTTCCACGAACCCGTGCAGGGGCCGCCGGCGGACGCGGCGGAGCGGCTGTTGCGGCTGGTGGCGACCCATCGAACGGTTCCCGACGTCGCCCGGATGGTCGCGATCCTGCGGGACTACTCGGAAGCCGCCGCCGACGACGCGTTGCGCGAAGCGGCGATGACGCGGCCGGTGAGCGATCTGGTACTGCTGGCCGATTTGCTCCGGGACCCCGACCGCACCGTGCAGACTCAGCGCCCCGGCACGGATCCCGAACGTCGCTGATACGTCGTTGAGTTGCCGGCCGGAGACCACGGCGGCGCGTCGTTGCGGCCGGTCGGCGAAGTGAAAGCGGATGCCCGCCACGACCGGACTCGAACCGGCCGTGACGGGCATCGGGGCGTCGGGGCGTCGGGTGACCCGGGTGACCCGGGCGGTCGAGGCGACCCGGGCCACCCGGATGGTTTGCGGGGTCAGCCGAGCATGCGGGTGGTGCTCGGAGGGCGGTTCTCCAGCATCGTGGCCTCCCACGGCTCGAAGGCGACCGGCTGCTTGGGTTGCCGGGAGTTCGGCAGGTCGACCTGTCGGGCGAGGAACGCCGCCGCGCACAGGGCGGTGATCGAGCCCGCGCCCAGCGCGATCAGGCCCGACGTGTCGAGCCACGCGGCGGCGTGCCGTCCGGCGGTCAGCTGCGGGACGACGGAGGTGGCGATGGTGGCGCACCCCGCCGCCAGGGCCGCCAGACGCGCGTTCCGGCCGGCACGTACGGAGGTCAGTCCGGCCAGGAACAGGCAGGTCAAAGCCACCGCGGCCAACCACGCGGCGGTGTAGGGCGGCGTCCGGAAGGTCGCGGGAATCGCGCTGCCCAACGCGACCCCGGAGACGGCCAGGCCCACCGCCGTGACCCACCGCAGGCCCGCCCCTCCGGCCGCGGCCGAGCGCCGCGGCGCGTATTCGGGCGCGAACCCGGCGGTGCCTCCCGGCGCGTGCGGGTCGGGCTCCGTTGCGGGCCGTCCGTCCTGCGCGGCGTAGGTGGGGTTCCGCAACAGATCCGTCAGCAGTACCAGATCGCTCACCGGCCGCGTCATCGCCGCTTCCCGCAACGCGTCGTCGGCGGCCGTTCCCGAACCGTCGTCCAGGATCGTGATCATCCGGGCGAGATCCGGGATCGACCGATGCGTCGCCGCGATGCGGAGCAGTTTGTCCGCCGGCTCGTTGTAACCCCCTTGCGGGTAGCCGGACGGTTCCTCGATCGGGGCGCTCGGTGCGGGGTGCGCGACGGGCGGCGCGGCGGGTTCCGCGACCGGGGCCGGAGCCGGCGCGGAGGCGGGCCACGCGGGTGCCGGATTCTCCGGGTGGGCCTGCGGGCGGGACGGAGGTTCGGTGGGTCGCGGCGGCGTGGCGGGGGTGTCGGGCGGGGCCGCCCACGTCCCGAAACGCCCGGTGGGCGCGCCGGGTTCGTGATGCGTCGGTGTCGGCGTCGGTGATTCGGGATCGAATGGAAACATCACGAACTCTCCCTGGACATGGAACCGGCGGAGCATGCCCGTACCGGACGCGTCCCGGTGCCGGGCAACGGCGTGTACCCGCACCGGCGCCCGTTCAGACGCACGGCCCGCCGCCTCGAACCCCCGTGCGATCGGCGCACCGGCCACGGGAACGACCCCACCACGCCCGGGCGTGGAAGCGCCGGGAAGTCCCTCTCTTTTCCCGATACGGGGCGGATAGCTTGCCGAGGCTCGTCAAGTCCCCGTCCTGTCGCGGAGGTTGTGCCGTGTCGTATCCGCCCGTCGACCCCCGTCGTGGCAGCCGGTCCCCGCGTCCCCCGCGCTATCGCTCGGGCGTCACCACGGCCGCGGGCACGCTCTGCGTCCTGTACGGACTGGTCGTGGGCGGCGCCGGCGGGGCCGGGTTGCTCTGGGGGATCAGTGCCTTCGCCGACTGGGGGTGGGTGGCCCTGTTCAGCCCGTTCGTCCTGGCGCTGGGCGTGGGTCTGGCGCGCAATGGATGGAAACTGCTCGCGGGTGACCTCGACGCGGATTCCCGGTTGACCCGGCTGCTCATGGTGCCCACGACCCTGTCCGGTATCGCGATCGGCGGCATGGTGGCCCAGGCCGATTTGTCCACCGGTTCGGCGCAGCACCAACTGGCGGGTTTCGGCGCGGCCTTCGTGTTGTCGATCGTGACGATCGTGCTGGTCGAGGCGGGGTAGCGCGCGCCGCCGGGTGTCAGCGTGGTACGCCGAGGCCGTCGAGGACGATGTCGACCGCCCGGTCGAATGCCTCGCCCGCACTGAGGTCCGAGGCGTGGGCGAGGGCGCGCAGGAGGAGGGAGACAGGGAGGCGAACGCCTTGCCCGGGTCCTGGCTCTCGGCGAGCCGCAACGCCTCGGCGGTCGGCTTCTCCAGGTAGTGCACCGCGGTGGCCTCGATCAGGTACTGCTTGGTGGCGAAGTTTTGGAAAACGGTGGCGATGCCGACCCCCGCCCGCCGGGCGACCTCGTCGGTGGAGGCGGCGGCCCCCTGCTCGGCGAACACGTGCTCGGCGGCGAGCAGGGAGCCTGCTGGAGACATACTCCGCCACGTGTTTGAAGCACGTCTGGAACTACCAGGCATTCGCCGCCTGGTTCACCGACCTCATGCACGACACGGGAGACGCCTCCTGTCGAGGCCACTTCCGCCGCCACCTGGCCCGCGCCGAATTCGACCGCCTATACACCTCGAAAACCGCCAACCACCTCTTCGCCGAATTCCTCACCGGCCTGAACCGACGTCCGCCGCCGTTCCGAGCGGGTGGTGTCGGGTGGGAGTGCGCGATCATGTTCGGATGGATGTTCGGTTTCTCGGCATTGGTGATCTGGGCGAAGTCCCGTCCGTGGCGGTCGTGGTCGACGTGATGCGTGCCTTTACCGTGGCCGGCTGGGTCTTTGCTCGGGGGGCGGATCGGATCGTTCTCGCGGAGTCGCCGGCCGAGGCTCTGGCGCTCAAGGCGCGGCATCCGGATTGGGTGGCGATCAAGGATGGTCCGCCCGCGCCCGGGTTCGACTTCGTCAACTCGCCGGGGCTGCTGCGGTCGGTCGACCTCGGGGGGCGGACCGTTGTGCACAAGACCACGGCGGGGACGGTCGGTGCCCTCGCGGTCAAGGACGCGTCGTTGGTGTTGTGCGCCGGCTTCGTGGTGGCGGAGGCAACGGCTCGGCTTCTGCGGGTGTGCGGGAGCGACGGTGTCACGTTCGTGGTCACCGGTGAGGATGGGCGGGCCGATGAGGATTTGGCGTGTGCCCAGTACATCGCTCGGAGAGCCGTCGGGGCCGACACGGATGCCGGCGGGTTTCTCCGCCGTGCCGGTGCGTCGCGCGCCGCTGCCGAACTCACGGAGGGCGTGCGTCGAGGAGTCCATCCCGATGACGTCGCACTGTGTCTCGAGCTCGACCGGTTCCCCTTCGCCATGGTGGCGGCCATGGAAGGCTCGCTCATGGTTCTGCGTCCCCGTGCGACGGGAGAGCGGACGTCGTAGGTTGCGCGCCGGGGATGGGCCCGCCCGTGTTCGGGGCGGGCCCTTGGTCGGGGTGGGAGTCAGTCGGTGCCGAGTTCCATGGCCGCGCGGTCGAGGAGTTGGTCGTCTTCGGATACCTCGCCGCGGGAGGCGATGGCTTCGGCTCCGCCTTCCGGCATGTCTTCGATCAGGGCGGTCGGCGGGGCCTGGAGGGCGCCGATGAGCGCGGGGTGGGTGGTGCCGACGATGCCGAGGCCGGCGTACTGCTCCAGCTTGGCGCGCGAGTCGGCGATGTCGAGGTTGCGCATGGTGAGCTGGCCGATCCGGTCCACCGGGCCGAACGCCGAGTCTTCGGTGCGCTCCATCGACAGCTTGTCGGGGTGGTAGCTGAAGGCGGGCCCGGTGGTGTCGAGGATCGAGTAGTCCTCGCCGCGCCGAAGCCGCAGGGTCACCTCGCCCGTCACCGCGGACCCGACCCAGCGCTGCAGCGCCTCGCGGATCATCAGCGCCTGCGGGTCCAGCCAGCGGCCCTCGTACATCAGCCGGCCCAGCCGGCGGCCCTCGAACTGGTAGTGCGCGAGGGTGTCCTCGTTGTGGATGGCGTTGACGAGGCGCTCGTACGCGATGTGCAGCAGCGCCATGCCGGGCGCCTCGTAGATGCCGCGGCTCTTCGCCTCGATGATCCGGTTCTCGATCTGGTCCGACATGCCCAGGCCGTGCCGGCCGCCGGTGGCGTTGGCCTCCATCACCAGGTCGACGGCGGAGGCGAACCGCTTGCCGTTGATGCTGACGGGGCGGCCCTGGTCGAACCCGATCGTGACGTCTTCGGGGGCGATCTCCACGGTCGGGTCCCAGAACCGCACGCCCATGATCGGCTCGACCGTCTCGACGCCGGTGTCCAGGTGTTCGAGCGTCTTGGCCTCGTGGGTGGCACCCCAGATGTTGGCATCCGTCGAGTAGGCCTTCTCGGCGCTGTCGCGGTAGGGCAGCCCGTGGGCCACCAGCCACTCCGACATCTCCTTGCGGCCGCCCAGTTCGGTGACGAAGTCGGCGTCGAGCCAGGGCTTGTAGATGCGCAGGTGCGGGTTCGCGAGCAGACCGTAGCGGTAGAACCGCTCGATGTCGTTGCCCTTGAACGTCGACCCGTCGCCCCAGATCTGGACGTCGTCCTCCAGCATCGCCCGCACCAGCAGGGTGCCGGTGACGGCGCGGCCGAGCGGGGTGGTGTTGAAGTAGGCGCGCCCGCCGGAGCGGATGTGGAACGCGCCGCAGGCGAGTGCGGCCAGGCCCTCCTCGACCAGCGCCGCCCGGCAGTCGACCAGGCGGGCGATCTCCGCGCCGTAGGTCCGCGCGCGGCCGGGCACCGAGGCGATGTCGGGCTCGTCGTACTGGCCGATATCGGCGGTGTAGGTGCACGGGACGGCACCCTTGTCGCGCATCCACGCGACGGCGACGGACGTGTCGAGGCCGCCGGAGAAGGCGATACCGACGCGTTCGCCGGTGGGCAGGGAGGTGAGAACCTTGGACATGGGAAAGATATACAGGATCCCGCATGACTATGCAATTCGGTCTTGTGATGCGTCCGTGCGCGGCCCGGTCGCCCAGTCGGACCGGCGGCACCCGCGGGGCCGGTATTCGAGGGCCGTCGCTACGGTGGGGCGATGGCATCGATCAAGAAGTTCCAAGTCACCTTCGACTGCGCGGACCCCGAGCGCGTCGCCCGTTTCTGGTGCGAGGTGTTGGGGTATGTCGTACCGCCGCCGCCGAAGGGATTCGACACCTGGGACGACTACACGCGCTCGTTGCCGACCGAGCGCCAGGGCGCGGGATTCGCCTGCATGGATCCCACGGGCGAGGGCCCCCGCCTGTACTTCCAGCGGGTTCCCGAAGGCAAGGTCGTCAAGAACCGGGTGCATCTCGACGTGCGGGTCGGTACCGGGCTCGTCGGTGAGGAGCGCCTTGCCGCGCTCCAGGCCGAGCGGGTGCGGCTGGAGGCGCTCGGCGCGGTATGCGAGCGGGTCCTGCTCGCCGACGACTTCAACGAGTCGTGCATCGGGATGCGCGACATCGAGGGCAACGAGTTCTGTATCGACTGAGCCTGATCGAGGTGGTGCGTAGGGTTCCCTGTTCCGTCCCCGTGGGTCGGAACGGGGAACCTGTCTCGTTTGGGCCGGAGCGCGGGGGAGGGCCCGCCGGCGGGCCCGATGTGGGTTGTTCGGTGCCGGGAGGCAACCCCACGGAGCGTGTCGTCCGGCGGGGCTCGGCGTGGAGCGGGGCGACCGGGTGGCGGCGCGGGCCGGGAGGCGGCCTGTTCGCCGGCGCACAGCGGGGCGCGGGTGCTCGTCACGCTGTCCGAACACGACCGCGTGCTCCGGCTGTTGCCGCCCTGGGGCGGCACGCCCCCACCACCGCCCAAGCCATCCACGCCCGCCTTGCCGGCCGACCCTGAAAAGTCCCACGGCGGCACACGAGCCAGGCCGCGGGTCGCGCGGCCCCCACCCCCACCCCCATTCCCACCCCGCCGTCCGCCGCAGGTGACGTCGGCGGGCGTGCTGTGTGGACCTCTAGCAATTAACCGTGGCTATCTCATAGGCTAGGTGTGTTGCTAGTAGGGGTGATGGGAGTTCGTATGCGTACATACCGGATCGCGGCGATACCCGGTGACGGCATCGGTCGGGAGACCGTGGCGGCGGCTCGGCGGGTTCTCGACGTGTTGTCCGCCGCCCACGGGTTCGAGCTGTCGTGGACGGAGCACCCCTGGGGTTGCGCGTTCCACGCCGAGACCGGCGCGATGATGCCGAGCGACGGGATCGAACAGCTGAGCGCCGCCGACGCGATCCTGCTCGGGGCGGTCGGCACGCCGGAGGTCCCCGACCACGTGTCCCTGTGGGGGCTGCTGATCCCCATCAGGCGCGAGTTCGACCAGTTCGTCTCGCTGCGCCCGGTGCGTTCGTTGCCCGGGATCCGTGGGCCGCTGCGCGACGAACGACCGTTCGACCTGGTCGTGGTGCGGGAGAACACCGAGGGCGAGTACGGCGAGGTCGGTGGCCGGCTGTACCGCGGCCGCCCCCACGAACTCGCGGTGCAGGAAGCCGTGTTCACCCGCATGGGCGTCGAGCGCATCGCCCGCTACGCGTTCGGGCTCGCCCGTACCCGCTCGGGCCGGGTGGCCTCCGCGACCAAGTCGAACGGCATCGTGCACACCATGCCGTTCTGGGACGAGGTGGTGGCCGAGGTCGCCGCCGACTTCCCCGACGTCGAGCTGACCTCGTACCACGTCGACGCCCTCGCCGCGCTGCTCGTCCTGGACCCCACCCGCTTCGACGTGATCGTCGCCTCCAACCTGTTCGGCGACATCCTCAGCGACCTGACCGCCGCCCTCGCCGGGAGCATCGGCGTCGCCCCCTGCGGCAACATCGACCCCACCGGACGGGGCCCCTCGATGTTCGAGCCCATCCACGGCTCCGCGCCGGACATCGTCGGCACCGGATCGGCCGACCCGATCGGCCAGATCTGGTCCGGGGCGCTGATGTTGGAGCACCTCGGCGAGAAGGAGGCCGCCGACCGCCTCGTCCGGGCCCTGGATCGGGTCGTCGCGGCCGGCACCGTCACCCCCGACCTCGGCGGCACGCTGTCGACGGACGAGGTGTGCGACGCCTTCATCGAGGAACTGCGCCGCTCCGGGACGGCCGCATGACCCCGCACCACCCGCCGCCCGGCCTGCGCCGCGTGCGGTCCTCCCGCGGCGGCGTCCGGATCAACGCCCTCGTCGGCGGCGACGGCCCCCCGATCCTGCTGCTCCACGGCTACCCGCAGACCTCCGCCATGTGGCACCGGGTCGCCCCGGAACTGATCGCGGCCGGCCACACCGTCGTGCTGGCGGACCTGCGCGGCTACGGAGACAGCGACAAACCCGCCGACACGCCCTCCCATACGCCCTACAGCAAACGGGTCATGGCCGCCGACCAGGTCGCGCTGATGCAGTCCCTGGGCTTCGCGCGCTTCGCGGTCGTCGGCCACGACCGGGGTGCCCGCGTCGCCCACCGGATGGCGCTCGACGCGCCCGAGCGGGTGCGGTGCGTCGCCGTGCTGGACGTGGTGCCGACGCTGCACATGTTCGACAACGTCGATCGGGCGATGGCCTCCACCTACTTCCACTGGTTCTTCCTCGCGCTGGAGTCCGACCTGCCCGAGCGGCTGATCCTCGCGGACACCGACGCCTGGCTGCGCGGCCGCTTCGCGGGTCGGCACGCCGGCGGTGCGCCGTTCGACGAGGCGGCGATGGCCGAATACGCGCGCTGCTTCGACCCGGACACGGTGCGCGCGTCGTGCGCCGACTACCGCGCCGCGGCCGGCGTCGACCTGGTGCACGATCGCCGAGACCGCGAACAGGGCCGGGTGATCGAGGCTCCGCTGCTCGCGCTGTGGGGGACGAAGAGCTACGTGGGGCGCTCCTTCAACGTGCCGGGCGTCTGGCGGTCGTACGCGCGCCACGTCGACGCGGCGCCGATCGAGGCCGACCACTATGTGTGCGAGGAAGCGCCCCACGAGGTGGCGCGGGCCCTGGCGTCGTTCTGTCGGCCCACCGAATCGGGAGGCACCCGTTGACCACCACGTCCCACGACGTCGACGCCGCGCGCTCCCTGCGCCGACTGCGGCAACTGGTCGAACTGGAGACGCCGTCCGGCCACGCTCCGGGGTTGGACCCGCTGTACGAATTGCTGGCCTCGTGGTCGAGCGGTCTGCTGGGCCGGGCCGAACGGGTGGTCAGCGACGGGGTGCCGCACCTGTACGTGCACGAGCGGATCCGCGACCCGGCGCGGGCCCCGGTGCTGCTGCTCGGCCACGCCGACACCGTGTGGCCGCTGGGCACCCTCGCGGAGCGCCCGTTCACCGCGGTGGACGGGCGGGCGACCGGGCCCGGGGTGTTCGACATGAAGGCGGGTCTGGTCACGGCGCTGGACGCGCTGGAGCTGACGGGAGGTGCCGACGACGTGCGGATGCTGGTCACCGGCGACGAGGAACGCGGCTCGCCCACCTCGCGCGCGCTGGTCGAGGAGGCGGCGGCCGACTGCCGGGCGGTACTGGTCCTGGAACCCGGTCAGAACGGGGCCCTGAAGACCGCCCGCAAGGGTGTGGCGCTGTATCGCCTGGCCGTACGCGGGCGCGCGGCCCATGCCGGACTGGAGCCGGAGTCGGGGGTCAACGCCCTGGTGGAGTTGGCGCACCAGGTGTTGGCGATCGACGGCCTCGGCGACACCGGGCGCGGCACGACCGTCACCCCCACCGTCGGCTCGGCCGGCACCACGACCAACACCGTGCCCGAGTCGGCCCATGTCGAGATCGACGTACGGGCCTGGGAGCGGCGGGAGTTGGAACGCGTCGAGCGGGCGCTGAGCGCACTGTGCGCGCGGTTGCCCGAGGCCCGGGTCGAACTGGCGGGAGGCATCAACCGCCCCCCGCTGGAACGCGACATGTCCGTACACCTGTTGTCGGCCGCCCGCCGCCTGGCCCGCGAGCAGGGGCTGGCCGCGCTCGGGGAGGCCCGGGTCGGCGGCGCCTCCGACGGCAACTTCACCGCCGGACTGGGCATCCCCACCCTGGACGGCCTCGGACCCGCCGGCGCCGGTGCGCACGCCCGGCACGAGTGGGTGGACCTGGACTCCCTCCCGGACCGCGCGAGGCTGGTGGCCGGACTGATCCGGGCGCCGGCGGTCACCGCGACCGCCGGCTGACAAAGGGCACACCGGTCGCCCCGCCCGGGTCGGCTCATTCCCGCTCGCCCGGCGCGGCCCCCTCCCTCGCGGCCCTCGCCTCCCGGGCCTGTGCCGCACGCGCCTCGATCGCGTCGAGGAACAGGTCCACGGCGGTGTCGAAGACCCGGGGGTCGCCGATGTCCCGCAGCTCCCCGCTCATCGCGGCGATGCGCGGATACTGCTCGGCCGGCAGCCTGCGGTATTCCAGTTGCCAGGCCAGCGTGTCGCCGTCGCGGGTCTCCGGGTCCAGGACGAGCATGCCCGCCTCCATGCTCGCCAGCGAGCGCACCACGTTGCCGAACACGCGCAGGTACATGGCCGCGTCCTCCTCGTCGAGGCCGGCGCGCAACAGCGCGTCCAGGGCGAACTCGACGTTGGCGAACTCGGTGGGCCTGCGGGTGGTGCGCGCGGCCATCTGCACGGCGAACTGCGGGTAGCGCATCAGGTGTTCGTGTACATAGCGGGCCAGCGTGCGCAGATCCTCGCGCCAGGAGGCGGTCGCCTCCAGGCGACCGCCGTAGGAGCGCGCCCGGAGGTCGTCGATCAGCTCCAGGACCAACTGGTCCTTGTCGCGGAAGTGCCGATACAGCGACGTCGGGTGGGCGTTCACCTCCTTGGCGAGCGACTGGAAGGTGAAGGCGTCCAGTCCGTCCCGGGCGGCGACCCGCTCGGCGGCCTCCAGGATCACCTGGCGGCTGAGGGTGTCCCGGGGGAGTCGACGGCGCCTGGGGCCGGTGGTTTTCGCCGGCGCACCGGAGGGTTCCTCGGCGTTCGGGGCACTCATGTGCGGGGTCCTTCCCGGTAGTCGGCGCCGGTGGGCGCCCTTGTTCCGAGACTGGCGGAGCCATGGCCACATTTCAAGTCAATCTCATCGGCTAACTCCTAGCCTATGTGTATTGCTATGCCGTTCACGTCTCCTTACCCTTGATCCTCGAGTCCCGGGGACATCCCGTACAGGGAAGGTCGAACACCATGATTCCTGAACGAACCGGCCATCGGCCGCCCAGAGCCCGAAGACTGCGCAACCCCGTCGCCGGTGCCCTCGCCGCCTTGACCGTGCTCGTGGCGACCGCGTGCACCTCCGGTGCGCCGGCGCTGGCGCCGGGGACCAACTCCATCCGCGACGTCCCCGTCAAGGACGGCGGAAGCCTGGTGATCGGCGCCGAACAGGAGCCGGACTGCGCCGACTGGATCTCCACCTGCGCAGGCTCCATCTGGGGCACCTACCTCATGCAGGCGCAGACCATCCCGCAGGTCTTCACCGTCGTACAGCGGGGCAAGGACTGGGTGCCCGTCGCCTCCCCGCTGATGGCCGGCACGCCCACCACCGAGGTGGCGGACGGGCGGCAGACGATCACCTACACGCTCAACCCCGCCGCGGTCTGGTCCGACGGGCAACCCATCACCTCGGCCGACCTGAAGTACACCGCGCTGCAGATCCGCGACGGCAAGGACGTCTTCACCCAGACCGGCTACGACCTCATCGACACGATCGCCACCCCGAACGCGCGCACCGCGATCGTCACCCTCAAGTCCCCCTACGCCAACTGGCGGCAGCTGTTCGGCGCCGAGTACGGCGTACTGCCCGCCCACCTCCTCGAGGGCAAAGACCGCAACGAGGTGATGAAGAACGGCTACGGCTTCAGCGGCGGGCCGTGGAAGATCGCCTCCTGGATCAGGGGTACCTCCGTCACCCTGGTCCCCAACGAGCGCTACTGGGGCCCCAAACCCCACCTGAACAAGGTGACGTTCCAGTTCACCACCGACACCGCCGCCGAGTTCCAGGCCTTCGCCAGCGGCCAGCTCGACGCCCTGTACCCGACGCCGCAACTCGACGTGCTCTCCCAGATCAACTCGCTCGGCGGCAGCGCCGACATGCAGGTGGAGACCCGGACCGGCAACCTCCAGGCACTGTGGATGAACAACGCCGCGTTCCCGTTCGACTCCAAGGCGGTGCGCGAGGCGTTCGCCTACTCCATCGACCGCGCCGCGATCGTGCGCAAACTCTTCGGCTCGCTGGGCGTGACCGCGCCCGCGCAGAGCTTCCTGTCCCCGCTGGTGTCCGCGTTCGCCGCCGAGGACTTCGCCGTCTATCAGCGCGACCTCACCAGGGTCGGACAGATCATGACCGCCGCCGGGTGGGCGAAGAACGGCGACGGGATCTGGGCCAAGGACGGCCGCGCCGCACAGTTCGCGATCGTCTCCCTCGCCGGCAACCAAAGCCGCGAACTCACCGAGCAGATCCTGCAATCGCAACTGCGTCAGGCCGGATTCAAGATGACCATCAAGAACACCAGCGCCGCGAACCTGTTCGGCAAGGTCGCCCCGGCCGGGGACTTCCAACTCGGACTGTGGAACCTGACCGACACCTTCCCCGAACCCACCCTGGACGCCAGCTTCGGCTCGGGATCCATCCCCGGCGACGCCAACGGCAACTCGGGCATCAACTTCGTCCGTGCGAACATCCCCGGCCTGGACGCGCTGCTCGGCCGGGTCGGCAGCGACGTCGACGAGGCGTCCCGTCTGGAGGCGTCCCGCCGAAGCGAGAAGCTGCTCGCCGAATCCGTGCCGTCGCTGCCGCTCGGGGCCGTGCCCAACATCCTGCTGACCGGCAAGAAGGTCGGCGGCCCGATCAGCATCAACCCCGTCCAGGGCCCGTTCTGGAACCTCGCCGAATGGGGACTGGCGAAATGACCGGCGTCCGAACCCTCGCCGAGGACATCCCATGCTGAGATACACCCTGCGCCGTCTGGCCTACTCGCTGCCCGTCCTGGTGATCGCCTCGTACATCCTGTTCTGGGCCGTGCGGGCGACCTTCGACCCACTCGCCAAACTGCGCCAGTCCACCGACCCGGGCGCCGTGCGTCGCCAGACCGAACTGCTCGGCCTGGACCGCTCCGTGCCCGAGCAGTACCTGCTCTGGATGAAGGCGTTCGTCACCGGCGACTGGGGCACCAGCACCCGGACCAGCGGATCCGTGATGCCGATGATCGGCTCCGCGCTCGAAGTCACCCTGCAACTGATGTTCTGGGGCGTGTTGTTCGCCGCCGCGATCGCCCTCGCCATCGGGATCTACTCGGCGGCGCGCCAGTACTCGGCCGGGGACTACGTGCTCACCGGGCTGTCCTACGTCGGCATCGCGATGCCCGCCTTCTGGCTCGGCCTGGTGCTCATCCAGGTCCTGGCGGTGTGGCCCAGGCAGCAGTTCGGCCTGAGCGAACCCCCGCTGTACTTCGTCGGACTGCACTCGGTCGGGGAGAGCGGGATCAACCTCGACTACTTCCGTCACCTGGCGCTGCCCGTGGTCACCCTGACCATCGGACTGGTCGCCAGCTGGTCGCGGTTCAGCCGCGCCTCGATGCTCGAAGCCCTCGGCAGCGACTACGTGCGCACCGCCCGGGCCAAGGGTGTCCCGCGCAGGCGCATCCTCTTCCGGCACGCGCTGCGCAACGCGCTCGCGCCCTTCGTCACCGTCGTGGCGCTGGACGCGGCCGTCCTGGTCGGCGGCCTGGTCGTCACCGAACAGATCTACGCGATCCCCGGCATGGGCCGACTCTTCCTCAGCTCGATCCTGGCCGGCGACGTGTTCGTGCTGATCCCGTGGATGCTCGTGGTGGCCGTCGCCGTGATCGCCTTCAACCTGCTGGCGGACGTGGCCTACGCGCTCCTGGACCCGAGGGTGGCCCTGCGATGACCGACTCCGCCGCGGCCCGGATCGCCGCCTCCCAGGCGCCGACCGCCCCGACGCCGGCAGCGGGCGAACCCGCGCCGACCGTACCCGCGCGCACCGCGGACAAGCCCCGATACCGGATCGTCCTGGCCCGATTCCTGCGCCACCGCCTGGCCGTCGTCGGCCTGTTCATCCTGATCGCACTGGCGATCGCGTGTTTCGGCGCCGACTGGATCGCCCCCTACGGGCACAACCACCAGGACCTCCTGCTGGGCGCCCGACAGCCGTCCTCGGGCCACTGGCTGGGCACCGACTCGCTCGGTCGCGACTACCTCAGCGAACTGCTGTACGCCGGGCAGGTCTCGCTGGCGATCGGCATCTGCGTCGCGCTGCTGTCCACCGTCGTCGGCACCGCCGTCGGCGCGATCGCCGGCTTCGCCGGCGGGTGGGCCGACGAGGTGATCATGCGGGTGACCGACCTGTTCCTGATCGTGCCAGCCATCGCCGTGCTGGCCCTGGCACTCCAGGCGGTGGGATCCTCCCCGACGACCATCGTCCTGGTCCTGTCCGCCCTCGGCTGGACCATGATCGCCCGGGTGGTGCGCGCGCAGGTACTCACCCTGCGCAACAAGGAGTTCATCCAGGCCGCCCGGGTGATCGGCGCCTCGAACGCGCGGATCGTGGTGCGCCACCTGCTGCCCAACCTCACCGGCGTGATCGCCGTCAACGTCTCCCTGGCCGTCGCCTCGGCCATCATCCTCGAATCCACCACCAGCTTCCTCGGGTTCGGCATCCAACCGCCCCAGTCCAGCTGGGGCAACATGCTCAGCCAGGCCGCCGGACTGATCGGCACCTCGCAGGCATACCTGCTGTACATACCGGGCCTGGCGATCCTGATCACCGTGCTCGCCGTCAACTTCGTCGGCGACGGCCTGCGCGACGCCTTCGACCCCCAAGGAAGGCAGTGATGAACACCCAAGCGCCTCCCGCGACGAGCGGCGACCCGGCCGCGCCGGCGACCGGCGACACGCCCCCCGTGCTGTCCGTGCGCGACCTCACCGTCACCTACCGCACCGACTCCGGGCCGGTGGTCGCGGTCGAACGCCTCTCCTTCGACGTGGCCCCCGGGGAGACCCTGGGCATCGTCGGCGAGTCCGGCTCCGGCAAGAGCGCCGCGACCATGGCGATCATGGGCCTGCTCCCGCGCAACGCCCGCGCCCAGGGATCGGTACGTCTGCACGGCCGGGAACTGCTCGACCTCTCCGACCGGGAACTGCGCCCGATCCGCGGCAAGCAGATCGCCGTGGTCTTCCAGGACGCGCTCGCCGCGCTCAACCCGATGATGACCATCGGCGCACAGGTCGCCGAGGCCGTCGGCGTACACGACGCGAGCCGGGACCGCCGGGCGCTGCGCGAGCGCACCGTCGACCTCCTCGACCTGGTCGGCATCGCCTCCCCGCGCGAGCGGGTGGACCGCTACCCGCACGAACTCTCCGGCGGCATGCGCCAGCGCGTCATGATCGCGATGGCCATCGCCAACGAGCCCGCCCTGCTGATCGCCGACGAGCCGACCACGGCCCTGGACGTGACCGTGCAGGCCCAGGTCCTCGACGTGATCGAACGGGTCCAGGACCGCACCCACACCTCCGTCCTGCTGATCACCCACGACCTGGGGGTGGTCGCCGGCATCGCCGACCGGGTGATGGTCATGTACTGCGGCCGCAAACTCGAGGAGAGCCCGGTCGACCCGCTGTTCCACCACCCCGCCCATCCGTACACGAGCGGCCTGCTCGGGTCGCTGCCGCGCATCGACCGGCGCGCCGAACGACTCGCACAGATCCCCGGACGGCCGCCGCTGCCGAGCGAACGGCCCACCGGATGCCCGTTCCAGCCCCGCTGCGCGCACGCGGTGCCCTCGGTCTGCGGCGAACCCGACGCGCCACTCCTGGCCGTCGACGCGACGCACACCACGGCCTGCGTGCGCCACCACGAGATCGGGAGCGTGAAGCGATGACCACGACCGCGGTGGACGTCACCGGACTGGTGGCCGAGTATCGCACCGGCCGCGGCCGCAACGCCGCCGTCGTACAGGCCGTCTCCGGCGTGGACTTCACCATCCCGCGCGGGCGCACCCTGGGCCTGGTCGGCGAGACCGGCTGCGGCAAGAGCACCCTCGGCCGCTGCCTGGTGCGCCTGGTCACCCCCGCCGGCGGCCGGGTCCTGCTCGACGGCACCGACATCGCCACCGCGAACCGGCGGGCCCTTTCGGACCTGCGCCGCCGCGTGCAACTGGTCTTCCAGGACCCCTACTCCTCGCTCAACCCGCAGATGAGCGTGCAGGCCATCCTCGCCGAGCCGCTGCGGATCCACGGCCTGCACCCCGGGCACGAACGCGAACGGGTGCACGAACTCCTCGACCTGGTCGGCCTCGACCCCGCGCACGCCCACCGCTTCCCGCACCAGTTCTCGGGCGGGCAGCGCCAGCGCATCGGGATCGCCCGGGCCCTGGCCGTGGAACCCGACGTACTGGTCCTGGACGAACCGGTGAGCGCACTGGACGTCAGCGTCCAGGCCGGCGTGGTGAACCTGTTGGAAGACCTCCAGGAACAGCTGGGGCTGACCTACCTGTTCATCGCCCACGACCTGTCCGTGGTCCGCCAGATCAGCGACGAGGTCGCGGTGATGTACCTCGGCCGGATCGTCGAACACGCGCCGGTGGACGCCCTGTTCGAGGCCGCACGACACCCCTACACGCGGGCGCTGCTGTCCGCCGTGCCGATCCCGGACCCACGGATCCAGCGCACCCGCAAGCGCATCGTGCTGGAGGGCGACATACCCAGTCCGCTGGCCCCGCCCTCCGGCTGCCGGTTCCGCACCCGCTGCTGGAAGGCGCGGGAGATCTGCGCGGAGGTGACCCCGCCGCTCGCCGAGTCGGGCGACGGACACCGTACGGCCTGCCACTTCCCCGAAGTCCTCCCGGGCACCGACCCCGACCCGTCCGGCGCGCCGCATCCGAGCCACGACACCCACGCCGCGCCGCACTCGCCCGCCGACACCCCCGAAAGGCCCGCCTCATGACCGCGTCCTGGCATCGTTTCTTCACCACCGACCGCGTCCTGTCCATGCGCCGAGGGCGGGGCGAGCGCGACCTGTGCCTGGTGGTCGAGGACACCGAGCAGGGCCAGACGCTCGCCCGCTGGGACGCCGAGCGGGGAATCGGCCTGCCGCTCCCGGGCGACTTCGGCGACCCGGGCGAGGCGGTGCTCAGCGCGGACGGCGAACGGGTGCTCAGCCTGCACGACGACAACGGCTCCGAGGTCGGACACGTGTGGGCCACCTCCGTCGACGGGACCGATCGTCGCGACCTGACCCCCGACCTCGCGCCCTACGCCCTGCGGGGCATCGACACCGCCCGGCACGGCGACGACGTCGTGATCACCGCCGCGGCCCCCGACGGCTTCAGCCTCTGGCACCTGCACGACCGCGGTACCCCCGCGCCCCGGCGGCTGTTCACCTCCCCGCACGAGGCGTGGAACGGCCTGATCTCCGCCGACGGGCGGATCGCGAGCATCGACACCACCGACCACAACCCCGGCGTGCGCCGTTTCGCCGTCACCGTCGTGGCGACCGACACGGGAGCGCTGCTGGGCCGGCTCACCGACGGGCCCGAGGCACCCGTGCGGGCGGTACGGTTCTCCCCGGTCGCGGGCGACGACCGCCTGCTCGTGTCGACCGAGCGCACCGGCTTCGCCCGCCCGTGTGTCTGGGATCCCGCCGACGGCGGCCGAATAGACGTGGACGCCCCGGATCTGCACGGCGACCTGGTCGCGCTGGACTGGTCCGACGACGGCACCCGGATCCTGCTCGCGCACGTCGACCGCGGCCTGCACCGGATCCTGGAATTCGACCTGCTCCAAAGGGAGTTGAAGGCGATCGCGCACCCGGACGGGGCGTACTTCGAGCCCGACGTCGCCGCGGCCCACCTGAACCAGTGGGCCTCGCACTACGCCGCCGACGGGCGCGTCCGGCTGCTGCACCAGCGCTTCGACCAGCCGCTGACGGTCCGGTACGTGGACCGCTCGACGGGCGAGGTCGCCGCGGTCGACCCGGCCACGCCCCCGGCGCCGGGTGTGCGGGCCGACTCGGTCGTCGTGTACTCCACCGACGGCACCCCCCTGCAACTGTGGGTGTGCCGGCCCCCGAACACCGACGGGCCGCTGCCGCTGGTGCTGAACCTGCACGGCGGCCCGAACCTCGTTTCCGTCGACTCCTACAACCCGCAGGCACAGGCGTGGGTCGACTCGGGCGTGGCCTACGCGTCGTTGAACTATCGGGGCTCGGTCACCTTCGGCCGTCGGTTCCGGGAAGGCTTCATCGGCTCCATCGGCGACCGCGAACTGGAGGACATCGAGTCCGCGGTGCGCCGACTGGTGGCCGACCGCGTCGCCGACGCCGACCGGGTCTTCGTCACCGGCGCCTCCTACGGCGGTTTCCTGTCGCTGCTGTCCGTCGGCCGGTCGCCGAAGGTGTTCGCGGGGGCGATGGCCTTCGTGCCGATGGCCGACTGGGTAGGCGCGTACGAGGACATGAACCCGGCCCTGCGCGCGGCCTGGAAGGCGTTCTTCGGCGCCGACCCCGGCCTCGACCCGGACCGCTTCCGGCACTCGTCGCCGATCACCTACGTCGCGTCGGTGCGCGCACCCGTGTGCGTCGTGCAGGCCACCCACGACACCCGAACCCCGCCCAGGCAGGCGTACGAGTACGCGAAGGCCCTCCAGGACGCGGGCGGGGACGTACGGCTGGACTGGTTCAGCGGCGGCCACGAGACCAGCAGCCGCCGGCAGGAGGTGGACGACCAGCAGCAGCTGATGGACCTGGTACAGGCCGCCCTGCGCGGCGAGCCCTGGTCGCGGGGACCCGTCGAGCCGCCGACCGGGCGACACCTCGGATGACCGGGACCCGCTTCGTGCCGCGCACGCGTGACCCGGACGGCGGCACCGACGCCGCGCCGGGCGCGCGGGCGCCCGGGGCGCCGGCCCCTCATGTGTTGCTCGCCCCGGACAAGTTCAAGGGCTCGCTCGACGCGGCCGAAGCGGCCCGGCACCTCGCGGCCGGGCTGCGCCGGGCCCGTCCCGGCCTGTCGGTGGCCGAACTGCCCGTCGCGGACGGTGGTGAGGGCACCGTGGACGCGCTGGTCCGGCGCGGATTCCGCCGTCGGGTCGTCACCGTCGGCGGGCCCACCGGCCGGCCCGTGCGCGCCGCCTTCGCCCAACGCGGCACCACCGCCGTGGTGGAACTCGCCCAGAGCTGCGGCCTGTCGCTGCTGCCCGACCACGTTCCGGCGCCGCTCACCGCGAGCAGCCGGGGAGCGGGCGAGGTGGTGCGGGCCGCGCTGGACGCCGGCGCGCGCACCGTCGTGCTGGGCCTGGGCGGCAGCGCCTGTACCGACGGGGGAGTGGGCCTGCTCGGCGCCTTGGGGGCCCGGTTCACCGCCGCCGACGGGCGGGCGATACCCGACGGCGGCGCGGGACTGCTCGGCCTGGCCGGCGCCGACCTGTCGGGCCTGGACGCGCGGTTGGCGGCCACCGAGTTCGTGGTGGCCGGCGACGTGGACGCACCCCTGCTCGGGCCCGGCGGGGCCGCCGCCCTGTACGGCCCGCAGAAGGGTGCCGGCCCCGAGGACGTCGCCATGCTGGAGGCCGGTCTCGGGCGACTGCTCGACGTCCTGACGGCGACCGTGGGTGCGCGTGCCGCGCGGATGGCGGCGCTGCCCGGTGCCGGAGCCGCCGGTGGCGCGGGCTTCGGGGCGCTGGTCGGCCTGGGCGCGCGGCGCCGCTCGGGCGTCGACCTGGTCCTGGACGCGGTGGGGCTCGACCGGGAACTGCGCGCGGCGACCCTGGTCGTCACCGGCGAGGGCGCGATGGACGCACAGACCCTCCAGGGCAAGGCCCCACTCGGCGTCGCCCGCCGTGCCGGCCTCGCCCGCGTGCCGGTCGTCGCCGTGTGCGGGCGGCTGAGCCTGACCCGCGAACAGCTCGCCGCGGCGGGATTCCTGGCCGGCTACAGCCTGGGCAGCCTCGAACCCGACCCGGCGCGCTCGATCGCCGCGGCCGCCTCGCTGCTGCGCGCGATGGGGCGGGTGATCGCCCGCGAACACCTGCCCGACCCGCCGGCGGCGCCGGGCGTGGGGTAGGCGGCCCGGTGCGACTACGCGGATCGGACGATCGTGTCGGCGACCCGCACGGCGATCTCGATGGCCCGTGTCGCGAGGGGGGAGTGGGTGCGGCCGGCCTGCCAGAGCAGGAAGATCTCGCGGGCCGGGAGCGCGGGTCGCAGTTCGTGCAGGCACAGCGTGTCGTCGGCGCGGACGTCGCCGCCGTGCACGACGAGCCGGGGGAGGATCGCCGAGCCCATGCCGGCGCGCACCATCGACAGCACACTTTCGTTGCCCGCGGTGCGGAAGACGATCCGCGGCCGGACGCCTCGGCGGGCGAGTTCCCGCTCCATCCGGGCCTGGTCGCAGATCGGCGGGTGCGCCACCATCGGCGCGCCGTCGAGGTGGGCCGGGAGTACCGGGCCGTCGGGGAAGGTGCCGCGGCGGGCCACGAGCACGTAGGGATCGTCGAGCAGTTTGAGGTGTTCGACATCGCCGTCGCCGCGGCCGTCGAAGAACATCAGGTCGAGGTCGCGCAGTTGCGGTGTGTCGGCCTCCTCCTCGAACAGCCTGATGTCGCAGCCGGGGTGCTCGTCCCGCAGCGTGCGGACGATCGGCGGCAGGATCACGTTGGACACGCTCTGGAACGTGCCGATGTCGACCCGGCCGTCGCCGGCCTTGAAGCGGTCCACGGCGGCCGTCATGGCCCGAGCCCGCGCGAGCAGTGCGCGGGCGTGTTCCAGGACCACCACGCCGAGCGGGGTCAGCCGCACCGCCTTCGGCCCGCCGGGCCGGTCGAACACGGCACCCCCGACAACCTTCTCCAGGGCCGCGATCTGCTGACTCACCGTCGACTGGGTGTATCCGAGCCGCACGGCCGCCCGCCCGAACGAGCCCTCGTCGGCGACGGCGGCCATCGCGGCGAGATGCCGCAACTCCATGTCACGCATGGGCCTCACCCTAGCCCGCGAACATCGTCAGAAACGATCGAGTCGATCGAAAACCATCGCTTTTCGCGATGGAATCCCCGGTCTAGCGTGGCCCGCATGAGCGATCACGACACCTCGCGGACCACCCACGACGACAAGCCGGCCGAGACCCCCGGCGCCGAATCGCACGTCGAGACCGGCGCGGACCGCGCCGCCCCCGCCGACCGGACGGCCCCCGCGGCCCCCGGGCGGCCGGCCGTGCCGGGGCCGCGTTCGGCGTTGTGGTTACCGCTGTTCGACGAGCTGGCCGAACCGGCGGTGGTCGCCCGCCTGGCCGCCGACGCCGAGGAGGCCGGCTGGCACGGCCTGTTCGTCTGGGACCACCTGAGTTGGCGGTCGCCGATCCGCGCCGTGGCCGACCCGTGGATCACGCTGACCGCGATCGCCGCCACTACCGACACCCTTCGGTTCGGCCCCATGGTCACCCCGCTCGCCCGCCGCCGGCCGACCAAGGTGGCCAGGGAGACCGCGACGCTCGACCGGCTCAGTGGCGGTCGCCTCACCCTCGGCGTCGGTCTCGGCAGCGACCGCTTCGCCGACGAACTGCGCGCCACCGGCGACGAGACCGACCCCGTACGGCGCGGGCGGATGCTCGACGAATCGCTGGAGATCCTCACCGCGGCGTGGTCCGGCGACCCGGTGCGGTACCACGGCCGGCACTACACCGTCGACGACATGACCTTCCTGCCCCGACCCGTGCAGCGGCCCGGTGTACCGGTATGGGCGGCCGGATTCCCCGGCAACGTCAAACCGCTGCGCCGCGCCGCCCGGTACGACGGCTTCTTCCCGATCAACCTCGACCACCCGGACCGTCTCGCCGACATCGTCGCCACCCTCACCGACCTTCGCCCGCCGAGCACGACCCCGTACGACATCGCCGTAGCCCTCCCGCCCGGCACCGACCCGACGCCCTACGTCGACGCGGGCGCCACATGGTGGCTGGCGGAGTTCGCCCCCGACACCGTGTCGGTGGACCAGGTGCGAGGCGTACTCCACGACGGCCCGATACGGCCCTGAGGTACCGCCTCCCACGTGCCGACGAACACATCGAAACCCGTCGAACACATCGAAACCCGTAACGGAAGAAGCCGGTGACAACCATGCCCGACCGAAACCGCCCCACCCGGGCGGCGCCCGACACCCGGCCGCCCGCCGACGAACATCCCACCGGAGACACCACCCTCTTCGACTACGACGCCGAGCTGCGCCCGCACAACGACCACCTCCGCGCCGCCGCCCGTATCGGTCCGCGCGACCGCGTCCTCGACATCGGCTGCGGCACGGGCCAAACCACCCGCGAGGCCGCCCGCGCCGCCGTTGCCGGCAGCGCGCTGGGCGTCGACGTCTGCGCCCGCATGCTCGACCGGGCCCGTCGGCTCGGCCACGCCCAGGGACTGACCAACATCACCTACGAACAGGCCGACGCCCAGACCCACCGCTTCCCTCCGGCACACTTCGACACCTGCATCAGCAGATTCGGCACCATGTTCTTCACCGACCCGGTCGCCGCGTTCACCAACATCGGCCGCGCCCTGCGCCCGGCCGCCCGCCTGGTACTGCTGGTCTGGCAGGACCGCGACCACAACGAATGGGCCACCGCCATCCGCCGAACCCTCCCCGACGCGACACCCGCGCCCACCCCGCCCACCGGCGGGCCGGACGCCTTCTCCCTCGCCGACCCAGCCGTCACCGAACGTATCCTGACGGCCGCGGGCTTCACCGACGTCACCTTCACGGACGTACACGAACCCGTCTACTACGGCCCCGACAGCGCCACCGCCTTCGAGGCCGTCCGCCGCCTGAAGGAATTCGACGACCGCCTCGCCGGCCTCGACCCCACCACCGCGGAGCGGGCGCGCACCCGCCTACGCGCCACCCTGGCCGCCCACGACACCGGCACCGGCGTGTACTTCGACTCCCACGCCTGGCTCGTCACCGCCCACCGCCCCTGACATCGCGCCGCGCCGACGGCCCATAGACTCGACGGCTGTGTCAGACACCCAGTACGAAGACCTGTTGCGCCTGGTGCTCGACTCCGGGACGGCCAAAGCCGACCGGACGGGCACCGGTACCCGAAGTGTGTTCGGGCACCAACTGCGCTACGACCTCTCGCGGGGATTCCCGCTGGTCACGACCAAGAAGGTGCACCTCAAGTCGATCGTGTACGAACTCCTGTGGTTCCTGCGCGGCGACTCGAACGTCGGCTGGCTCCGGGAGCACGGCGTCACCATCTGGGACGAATGGGCCGACGCGAACGGCGACCTCGGACCGGTCTACGGCGTCCAGTGGCGCACCTGGCCCACGCCGGACGGTCGGCACATCGACCAGATCGCCGAGGTGCTCGACACCCTGCGCCGGGACCCCGACTCCCGCCGGATGATCGTCTCCGCCTGGAACGTCGGCGAGCTGGCGAACATGGCCCTCGCGCCGTGCCACGCCTTCTTCCAGTTCCACGTCGCCGACGGCAGGCTCTCCTGCCAGCTGTACCAGCGCAGCGCGGACCTGTTCCTCGGCGTCCCGTTCAACATCGCGAGCTACGCCCTGCTCACCCACATGGTGGCGCAGCAGGTCGACCTCGAACCGGGCGAATTCATCTGGACCGGCGGCGACTGCCACATCTACGACAACCACGTCGAGCAGGTGACCGAGCAGCTCTCCCGCACCCCGTTCGAGTTCCCCACGCTGCGCCTGCGTCGAGCCGACTCCCTCTTCGACCACACCTACGCCGACGTGGAGGTGGTCGGCTACCGCCACCACCCGGCCATCAAGGCCCCTGTCGCGATCTGATTCCCGCGGCGGCGTCCACCGCCCCCGGCCCGGTGCGGGCTCGGATCGGGGACGCCGCGCCGCGACATAGCGCGGACCCCATCTCCCTTTCGGCATGGTTCACACGATGTCGGATGACGGAAACCTGAGGCGACTCGTGACTCGCCAGTGCCTCAGGACGGGAGTGGACGTGCCTGTGTTCAAGAGGAGAGGACGCATCGCAGCGATGGTCGCCGTCGCGGCGCTGTTGGTCTCCGGCACCGGGGCCGCCGACGGCGCCGAGGAATCGTACGGTCGTCCGGGCGACTGGCCGACCTGGCAGGGGGATCGCACCGGTTCCCGGCACAACGCGGCGGAGTGGCGGATCAACACGCACACCGCGGGCAGGTTGAACCCGAAGTGGGCGTTCGCCTATTCCAAGACCGGCTTCCCGGCGAAGAGCCAGCCCGCCGTGGTCGACGGTTCGATCTACTTCGGCAGTCCCGATGGGAAGTTCCATGCCCTGAACGCCAAGTCCGGTGCCACGGAGTGGAGTTTCGACCTGAACACGGTCGATCCGAACGGTGTGGTCATCGACGGCCCGACGGTCGCGCGGGGCAAGGTCTTCTTCGGCGACAACCGGGGCTTCCTGTACGCACTGGACCGCGGGACCGGGCGGGTCGCCTGGGCCGAGAACACCGAACCGCACGCGGCCGGAATGCACACCAGTTCACCCGTCTACCACAAGGGGCGCATCTACGTCGGCGCGTCCAGCGGCGAGAACATCAACCCCGATCGCAACTATCCGTGCTGCACCTTCCGGGGCCACATCGACGCCTTCGACGCGGACACCGGCGAACTCGTTTGGCGCCACTACACGGTGCCCGAACCCCAGGCGGTCGGCACCTGGCCCAGCGGGGCGACTCGCTTCGAGCCGTCCGGCGCGGGCGTGTGGAGTTCGCCGATCATCGATCCGCGTACCGACACCCTGTACGTCGGCACCGGCCAGCTCTACTCCGGCACCAGCGGCGACTTCGACTCGCTGCTCGCGCTCGACGCGCGCTCGGGCGCGGTGCGTTGGAAGCAGCAGGTGACCAAGGCCGACACCTGGCGACTGTTGTGCGGTTTCCCGGACAACGACGGGTACTGCCCGGGGCAACGGGACGGCACCGCACTGGACTTCGACATCGGCGCGACCCCGAACCTGTTCAAGGTCAAGGGGCGCACGATGGTCGGCGTCGGCCAGAAAAGCGGCGTCTACCACGCGTTCGACGCGCGCACCGGCGAGGTCGAGTGGCGCCGGCAGCTGTCCGTGCCGATGCCCGGCGGCGGACTCTCCGGGCTCCAGTGGGGGAGCAGCTACGACGGCAAGTCCCTGTACATGGCCACCTATCAGGCCAATCCCGGCACACTGTTCGCGTTGAACCCGGCCAACGGCGACGTGCGGTGGCAGACGCCCAATCCGGCCGACGGCTGCACCACGGGCGGCGCCGCGAAGTTCCCCACCGTGTGCCGGCTCGCGCATACCCCGGCCGTCAGCAGCACCCACGGACTGGTGTACGAGGGCAGCAACGACGGCAAGATGCGGATCTACGACGCGCGTGACGGCAAGGTGCTGTGGACCTTCGACACGATTCGCGACTTCGCCGGCGTCAACGGCCTCACCGGATTCGGCAGCGCGATCTCGGGCAACGGCGGCGCGGTGATCGCCGACGGCATGTTGTACGTCCAGTCCGGTTACTACCCCGGCTATCCGAGCGAGCACGGCACCGTGCTGCTCGCCTTCGGGCTGTGAGCCGCGCCATGCGGCGTCGACGCCTTCTCGGAGCGGCGCCGGTGTGCGCCCTGGCCGTCGTGTTGATCGCCACCACCACCGCGGCGACCGGGAAGCCGCAGGGGACCGATCCGGCGGCGGATACGACCGAGGTCACGGTCGGCGAAGGCACCAACCTCGCCGTGGCGGCCACCCCCGGAAACGGTCCGTTCGTCCTCGATCTCCAGGGGCAACTGTTCTCGCTGCCACGCGAGGGCGGCACCGCGACGCCGATCGCCGACAAGCTGCTCGACCCGTTCCGGCCCGCGATGTCGCCCGACGGCCGGCGTGTGGCGGTGCAGTCCTTCGCCGACGGCATGTTCCACATCCGGATCGTGGGGGTCGACGGCCACGGCTCGCGGCAACTCACCTTCGGCGACCACGACGACCTGCATCCCGCGTGGTCCCCGGACGGTACCCGGATCGCGTTCGTGTCCGACCGCGCCGGCGGGCAGGACATCTGGACCGTGGACGCGCACGGCGGCGAACCGCACCGGGTCACCACCGCGCCGACCCAGGAGACCCAACCCACGTGGTCGCCGGACGGTCGCGCCATCGCCTACGTCCAGGGCAACACGGTGGAGAGCGTCGACCTGGGAACCGGGACCGTACGCACCGTGGTCCCGGCAGCGGGCGCGTCGTTCGTCACCGCGCCGTCCTGGTCCCCGGACGGGCGCCGCATCGCGTTCGTGCGCAACGACCGATCCGGCGGCACATTGTCGGTCGCCGAGATCGAGACGGGCGCGATCCGCCGAGTGGGCGGGTACGACGACGTGTTCCCCTTCCCGGCCCAGTGGTTGTCCGCCGACGAGGTCGCCTACGGCGCCAACGGCCGGCTCGTGGTCTCGCACCTCGGCGCCGCGACGGACGGAGCCACGACCGTCGGCGCCGGGACCGACCGCACCGTGCCGTTCTCCGCGACCTTCCGGCTGAAACGGCCCCACTACCCGCCCAAGAAGCACGACTTCGACTCCCGCGCGCCGCGCACCGTGCGCGGCATCGTCGGCCCGGCGCTGTCCCCCGACGGCCGCTCGGTGGTGTTCAAGGCGCTCAACGACCTGTGGTTGCTGCCCATCGGCGGCCGGCCTCGACGGCTGACCCAGGACGCGTTCTACGAGGTCGACCCGGCCTGGTCGCGGGACGGGACCCGCATCGCCTACGCGTCCGACAAGGCCGGCACCGAGGACCTGTACGTACTCGACCTCGCCGACGGTCGGGAGAGCCGGGTCACCAGCCTGCCCGGCACCGAGTTCGCCCCCGCCTGGTCCCCCGACGGCCACACCCTGGCCTTCCAGGACGAGGTCTACCGCACCCTGACCGTGGACACGACCACCGGCACGGTCACCCCCGTGCTCGGCCCGGCCCTGCCGAACGTGCCCGGTCGCCCGAGCTGGTCGGCGGACGGCAGGACCCTGGCGCTCACCGTCAACGACGCCGAACACAACCGGATCATGCTCGCCGACGTCCCGTCGGGCGCCACCCGCATCGTCGACCCCGCCCCGCTCGGCTCGATCACCACCCGAGGCGACGACGGCCCGGTCTGGTCCCCGGACGGGCGCCGACTCGCCTTCACCATGGACGGCGCGATCCACGTGCTGCCCGTCGACCCGGCGGGCAATCCCACGGGTCCGGCCCGCCGCGTCACCCGGGACGGCGGCGACGCGCCCAGCTGGAGCGGCGACTCGCGAACGCTGCTGTACCTGCACAACGGCACACTGCGCACCACGACCCTGGACGCCGGCACCGCGGCCCCGGCGGATGCCGCCGACGCCGCGGGCGGTACCCGTGACATCCCCGTGCAACTCACGTACACCCGCGCCCAACCCGAAACCCGCATGGTGATCCATGCCGGCCGGCTCTGGGACGGCCGCAGTCCGCAGGTGCGTACCGACGTCGACATCGTGGTGGTGGGCAACCGGATCCGTGCCGTCGAACCCCATCGTGCGCATCGCCCCGGCAAGGACTGGCGGTTCGTCGACGCGAGCGCGCTCACCGTCACCCCCGGCCTCACCGACATGCACAACCATCAGGAGATGCGCTCGAAGTCCTTCGGCGACCGCCAGGGCCGGCTGCTGCTGTCGTACGGCATCACCACCACCCGCTCGACCGGCGACCCGGCCTACCGGGCGCTGGAGGACCGCGAGTCGCTGGACTCCGGCGCCCGGCTCGGACCGAGGTTCTTCGCGACCGGCGAGATGCTCGAAGGCACCCGATTCAACTGGGAGTTCGCCCGCCCGGTGCGCGACGAACGGCAGCTCGACCTGGAACTGTCCCGGGTGCGGGCGCTCGACTACGACCTGGTCAAGACCTACGAAAGGTTCCGGGTGGACTGGCAGGCCCGGGTCACCGGGCAGGCGCATCGCCTGGGCATCCCGACCACCTCGCACTACCTCTACCCCGCCGTCGGCATCGGCGTCGACATGAAGGAGCACCTGGCCGCACCGTCCAAGTGGGGGTTCGCCTTCGCCCGCGAATCCTCCCTCGGCAACGTCTACGAGGACGTCGTCAAGCTGGAGGCGGCCGGTGGGATGCCGGTCAGCTCCACGCTGTTCAGCTCCGGTTCGCTGCTCGCCGACGACCCGGGCATCGAGCAGGACCCGCGAGTGCGGGCGCTGTACCCCGAGCAGGAGCGCCGGGCGTTGCACGCCAAGGTGTTGTGCGCGCTGGGCCAAGGACCGTGCGGGTTCCTGGACGGGACACCGGAGCAGGCGCGCCGCGACGTCGGTGTGGCCAAGCGGCTGATCGCGGCCGGCGGCACCGTACTTGCCGGTACCGACGCGCCGCTCGACTCCACCGCCGTCGCGCTGCATCTGAACCTGCGGGCCATGGTCGCGTACGGCATGACCCCGTTCCAGGCGCTGCAGAGCGCGACCCTGCTGCCCGCACAACAGCTCGGCGTGGCCGACGACCTGGGCAGCGTGGAACCGGGCAAGCTCGCCGATCTCGCGATCACCGGAGGTGACCCGTCCCACGACATCGCCGCCTTGGCGGACATCCGCATGGTGGTGAAGAACGGCGAAGCGCACACCCCCGAGGACCTGATCCGCCCCTTCGCGGATCCGGCCCGCCCGTGATCCACCGCAGTCTCGACGGTCAGGCGTGCCGGATGGCGAACAGGTCGAGATGCCCGCAGTTCGGGCAGCGGAAGGCATCGATCTGCCAACGCACCTTGCCTATGCGCTTCGCTCCTCCGAATGCTCCCCGTTCGACGAAGCCCGAGATCCATCGGGCGAATCCGGTCGCGTGTGGACCGGAGTCCTCGATGAATCCGGGCTCCGGCCCGACGTGTCCGCAGTACGTGCAGCGCATGTCCTCCATCGCCCGATCATGGCATGACGCACGAACCTGCCGTTGCGGTAGGCGTGTTCGTGTGATCGATCCGGCGCCGGGAACCGTGCGTCAGTCCCCGGGACGGCGGCGGAACAGGGGGAGCGCCGCGGCGAACGCGGCGGCGGCGCACAGGGCCGCCGCCGCGAACGCCGTCGCGATGCCGTGCGTCAGGACGTGTTCGGGGCCGCCGTCCGAGGACGCGCCGCGGGTCGCGGCGCCGAACACCGTCACCCACACGGCGAGGCCGAGTGTGCCGCCGATCCACTGCATGGTCTGCAGCAGACCCGACGCGGCCCCGGACTCGCGCGGGTCGACGCCGGACATCCCGTAGGTGTTCATCGTCGGCATCGCCGCGCCGATCCCGATGCCGATCGCCAGTAGCGGCCCCAGGACACCGCCGACATAGGTGGCGTGCTCGTCGAGTCGCCCGAGCCACGCCAAGCCCGCGGCGACCAGTGCCAATCCGAGCACGGCGGGCCACGCCGTGCCGACTCGGCGCCCCAGTGCGGGGGACAGGCGCGCGACGGTGAACTGGGCGACCATCAGCGGCAGGAAGGCCAGGCCCGCCCGGACCGGACCGAAGCCGCGCACGTCCTGGAAGTACTGCGCCAGCAGGAACAACACGCTGAACATCGCCGCTCCCGCCGCCGTGATCGTGGGCAGTACGCGCGCGAGCGTGCCACGGGTGGCCAGACGCAGCGGGGTGAGCGGTTCGGCCGCACGCTTCTCGACGCACGCGAACACGATCAACAACACGGCGGCGGCGATCAGCGACCCGATCGTGCGGGCGTCGCGCCACTCGTGCGCGGCGGCGCGGATGAACGCGTAGACCAGGGCGCCCATTCCGGCCGTCGCGGTCAGCGCGCCCGCGACGTCGAACCGTCGTGGCCGATCGGTCCGGGCCCGCGCGGGCTCGGTGACCAACCGCGCCGCGAGCGCGATCATCAGCGCGCCCAGGGGCACATTGATCAGGAACACCCAGCGCCACGAGGCGAGGTCGGTGATCACGCCGCCCAGGACGAGCCCGACGGAGGCGCCGCCGCCCAGGACGGCGGAGTACCAGGAGATGGCCCGGGCGCGAGCATGGCCGTCGAACGTGCTGACGATCAGGGCCATCGTGCTGGGGCCCGCGAGCGCGCCGCCGAGGCCCTGGAGGACACGCGCGGTGATCAGCCACCAGGCCCACGGGGCGCAGCCGGCGAGTAGAGAGGCGCCGGTGAACACGGTCGCGCCGGCGAGGAAGGCGCGTTTGCGACCGAACACGTCGCCGAGCCGTCCGGCGAGCAGCAGGGAGCCGCCGAAGGCCAGGGTGTAGGCGTTGAGGACCCACGACACGGACGTGCGCGACATGTCGAGGGCGTCGCCCATGCGCGGGAGCGCGAGGTTGACCACCGTGACGTCGATGCCGATCAGCAGCATGAATCCGGTGATGACGGCCAGTACGAGCCCGGGTCGTGGCGCGGGCGGCGCGGATTCGCGGGATGGTCGCCCGGTGGCGGACGCGGTGGCGGACGTGGACATGGTGAATCCCCCGGAGTGTGGTCGCGGACGCGGGCATGGCGATGGGCACGGCATGCCGATGCGCGGGCGTGGGGTGACGGCGCGCACGAGCGGGCAACGCCGCATTAGAGACGTTGACGTCTCTAGTGACAGGACGAGATTAGGAGACTCTTTGGTCTCTTACAAGTCTTCGGCGATAATCGGTGCACGACTTGAGAGAGGTGAGCCGCCTTGGCCTCCGCCCCCGACCGCCCGGGTACCCACGAGCCGACCGGCCACCACGCGCCACCCGTGCGGCGGCGTGGTCGGGCGCTCGAACAGGCCATTTACCAGGCGGTGTTCGACCAGCTTCTCGAGGTCGGCTACGCGGGCCTGACCATGGACGGCGTGGCGGCGGCGGCCGGGACCGGCAAGGCGCCGCTGTATCGCCGCTGGTCGGACAAGCAGGCGCTGCTGTCCGACGCCCTCCGCGACCGGCTCCCGAACGCCGACGACGTGGAGATCGTCGGGGACCTGCGCCGCGACCTGCTGGCGGTGCTGCGGTTCATGTTCGGCGCCTGTACGGTGACCGGCGATCCGGCGCTGCAACTGGCCAAGGCGGAGGCCGACGCCACCCACGACGTGGTCCGCGCGCGGGTGTCCGCACCGGCCCGACACATGATGCTCGACGTGCTCCGGGCCGGCGAGGCCCGCGGCGAGGTGCGGCCGGGCGCGGCGACCCCGCTGATCGCCCGGGTCGGCATCGCGGCCGTGGTGTACCAGAACCTCACGGACCGGGACGGCCTCGACGACGCGTTCATCGAACAGGTCGTCGACGAGGTTCTTCTTCCGCTGGTTCGCAACCCCGACGGCCCGGCGCCGGGGTAGGACCGGCGGGGGCCGCCGAGAGCGGGGCGCCTCCGGCGTGGGCCGGCCGCCCTTCGGGCACGGCAACGGGTACGGACGTCCCGGGGGACGTCCGTACCCGTGCGGTGCCGAATCGTTGTGGGTTCGTTCGGCGGTGTCAGGTCGGGGTCAGGGCTTGCTCACCCCCAGGGTGTAGCCGCCCGAGCCGCTGTAGGCGAGCACGATGTAGCGGTAGCGGCCGGCGGTTCCGTTGTAGGAGATCGTCTCGTCCGCCTCCGGAGTGGTGCCTTCGGCCACCGTGTTCCAGGTGGAGCCGTTCCACTTTTGGAGGGTGAGGTCGAAGTCGGCGCCGGCCGGTCCGGTCAGGCAGCCGGCGTGCGTGCCGGACGTGGTGGTCTCGTAGTACGAGTTGTCGGGCTGGGTTGCCTGGGCACCCGACGCGAGGGTGCCGGAGTAGGTGTTCTGCGCCCCGGCGCAGCCCGTCGGCGGGTTGCCGCCGCCCGTGGTCAGGGTCAGACCGTAGGTCTGGAGGATTTCGTTGACCGGCTGGTGATAGGTCTCGCCGCCGGACGAGCAGTTGCCGGACCCGCCCGAGGTGACGCCCTGGGCCTGGCTGCCGGAGATGAACGAGCCGCCGGAGTCGCCCGGTTCGGCGCATACGTTGGTGCGGGTGAGGCCGGTGACGGTGCCCTGCGGGTAGGTCACGGACGTGTTGTGCTGTTGGATCGTGCCACAGTGCCAACCGGTCGTGGAGCCGGAGCGGCAGATGGAGGATCCGGCCGGCGACTGGGTGGACCCGGCCACCGGCACCGTGCCGGGATAGCGGTTGACCAGCGCGCGCGGGGTCCAGTTGGCGTTCGTGGCCACCCACGCGTAGTCGTTGCCGGGGAAGGACGATCCTTGGAACGTACCCTGGGCCGCGCCGTTGCCGGTGGTCGTGGAGCCGGCCCGGCCGCAGTGTCCGGCGGTGACGAAGCCGCCCTGGGTGCCGCGGGTGATCGGGAATCCGATGGAGCAGCGGGTGTTGCCGTTGATGTTGTACGCGTCGCCGCCGCGCAGGTCGGCCAGCACGCGCGGCTGTACGGCGGAGGGCAGGATCTCGACCGCGCCGGCGTCGACTCCGCTGTCCACGACGAACGCGCGGGTGCGGGCGGGGTCGTGGGACTGGATCACGACCTTGTTGGTCGCGACGTCGACGTACCACAGCGGTGTGTCGGCAGGGGCCCGACGCCGTGCGGAGCGGTCGAGTGCCTCGCGGACCCGATCGAGGTCGGCGAGCGAGTGTGGAACCACCCGAGCGGCGGCGCCGTTGGCCTCGATGGCCCGCACGTCGTGTCGGTCGGTGGTGGCGATCACGAACTGCGCGGTGTCGCCGCTGAGCCAGGCTCCGGCCCAGTGCGCGCCGAGGCGTTGGCGCAGGAGCGGTTCCCGGACGGCGGCCCGATATTCGTTCGCCAGGCGGGATTTGGCGACATCCGCGGTGAGACCGAGGTCGCGTTGGAGGGCTTCGAGGATGCCTTCGGGGGCGGCGGGGGCGGGCCCGACGGGGACGACGAGGGCGTCGTCGCCGGAGGAGGGGGGAGTGGGGTCGGCGGTTGCGGTTGCGGTGCCGCCGAGGGACAGGACAGTGAGCAGGGCGGCACAGGACGCGGCCGCGACATGCTTGAGACGCATGGGGACTCCTGTCGAGGGGGACGACAGAAACGTATCTGCGAGCGATGTGACGAGGTACCTGTCAATCGACCCCCAACACGGTGATATGGACGGGCTGTCGCGCTGATGGGCCGTGGTCAGTTCGCCGTTCCGTAGCCCTCGTGGTCGGTGAGCCAGTCGGCATAGTCCGGGGCCTCGCGGACCGCCGCCGCGTGGGCGGCGCGGGCCTGTTCGGTCACCAGGGACGCGGTGCGCGCGGCGGGGGCGTGCGGATGCCAGCCGATCAGGTGCCGCCACGAGAGCGGCGTGCCGGCCAGCGCCACCCGGGTGATGCCCGGCGTCGGCGGCATCGTCGCCCGACACAGGCCGACGGCGCGGCCGACCCGGCTGAGGTACACGCACGCGGCCACGTCCGTCTCGTAGACCGCCCGCGGGGTGAAGCCCGCTCGCGCGCACGCGGTGAAGAAGCAGTCCTCGAAGCACCCTTCGCCGGGAACGGCGGCCCAGCTGTCGTCGGCGAACGCGGCGAGATCCACCTCCCGCTCGCCGGCGAGCCGGTGGTCGTGCGCGAGCATCAGGAAGACCGGGTCCGTGCCCACCTCGCGCCACGCCAGTCCACCGCCGTACGCCGGGCGGCTCTCGCCGCACGCGCCGAGCAGTACGTAGTCCAGTCGCCCGGTTGCCACCATGGCGGTCAACTCCCGGTTGGACCACGACATGTGTGTGGTCACGGTGTCGGCGTGATGTTCCTCGGCGAGCCGGTCGACCAGACCGCCGAACAGCGGTCCGTGCGTGCCGCCGAGGCGAAATCTGGGTGTCACCCCCACCCGATTGGCGAACCGTACGGCCTCCTCCTGGAGTTCCCGGGCAGCGGGTAACAACATTCGGGCCCGGTCCAGCACCAGTTCGCCGAGCGGAGTCAACGTGACCCCTTCGCGACCGCGCTCGAACAGCGCGCCGCCCAAAGCCTTTTCGATCCGTTTGAGTTGCGTACTCAGTGCCGGCTGAGCCAGGCCCAGCACGGCGGACGCGCGGGTCAGACTGCCCGCATCCGCGATGGCCCGAATGGTGCGCAGATGGCGTAGTTCCATGTCCATGCCCGGCAAGGTACGGCCGACCGGCGACGGCGAACAAGATGCCGCCCGGTCGACCGCGCCCCGGTTACCAACCGCGTTTGCAGGCTTCGATGTTCGTGCGCAGGGTCGCGCCGATCGGGGTCAGCGTCTCGGGAACGAAGTCGGCCGCCGCGGGGGCGGGAGCGCCGAGCAGCTCCCACGGGGCGGTCGCATCGAACGTGTCGGCGGGTGCGAAGGCGCCCCTGGCGGCCGTCACCCACGCCTTGTGGGCCATCGGCGCCTGCGCGCCCAGGAGCAGGTCGATCACGAACAGGCCCTCGGTACAGGTGATTTGGGGAGCGACGTGGTGCTTCCAGTGGTAGGGCGGGTGCATGCCGCCGCTGGGCGCCACCACCCAGCGTTTGCACAGGTGCAGCCTGGCCCAGTCCGGGTGGGTGTTCTCGAACCATTCGCAGACGGCGTGCGCGAGGAATTCACAACCGTCGTGCGTCGCGCTCCGCGGGACGATCAGCGCGTCCGTGAGTTCGCGCCACACCGCGGTCAGTTCGGCGAGGCTCGGTGCCGGGGTCGCGGGTGCCGCGAGCCCCGCCGCCTTCGCGTCGCACAGCACGATCACGTCGGGGACGAGGGCGGCCCGGGAACGGAGCCAGGTCCGCACCTGGCCGATGCACATGGTGCTTTTGGCCAGGTGCAGGTCGTTGCCGAGTACGAGCGCGGCTTGACGGAACGTCAGGAGAGGGGTGTCGGGGGTCATTCCGCCGAAGTCCTCCATCCGGTCCTCGATGGCCTCCGCGAGCTGACCCGGCGTCATGTGGGCGATCGCCGTCGGGTCCGCTTCCGTGAACCGCACATCGGGGAGGGGCGAGGAGCCCTTCTTCGGTTCGGCCACCGGAGCCGGGGTGCGCGGTTTGGGCTTGGTCGAGGTTTCCGCCTTGGCCCGTTCGGCCTGGAGTTGCGTTTGCCGCCGCTTTTCCTCCTCGGCCTCGGCGCGCCTTTGCTCCACCTCTTGCGCGAGGAGGAAGTTGGCGGGCCTGGTGAAGCGGTGGGGCTGAGGCTGCGGTGTGGGGCCCGGGACGGGTTGGACCGCCGGTTGGGCCGTGGGATGAGGCGGGGGCGCCTGTACGTCCGCCTCCGGTGTGTCCGCCGCGGGTGCGGGAACCGTGGTGTGTGCGTCGGTTCGGGCGCGCTTGGTGTCGTCGTCCGGGCCTCGCTCGCCCTGCGGGGCTTCGACACCCTGACTGCTCGGATTCTTCAGTTCGCGTTCGCGCTTCATGGATCATCCCCCCGGAAATCCGTCCACCCTGGGCCCCAAGCGTAGCGACCGACATCTCGGCCGACCCGGAAACCGCGATTCCGCTCGGCCGTGTTCGGATCGGCCCGGTCCGACGACGGATGGCCGGATGGCCGGATCCAGGTGCATGCGAGGTACTTTCCAATGGTGCGTCCTTCGCGCATCCCCTCGATCGTCCTGCGCCGACGTGGGGTCGGAACTTCCGTGCATGGGAGCGGAGTTACCGGGTAGCCGAGGAGTGCACACCCGCGCTTCCGGTTACGCGAAGACAGGACACCCATGTCGACTCCCTTGATTCTCGGGCGCCGCGCGGAACTTCCCACCGAGCAGCATCGGTCGCGGTTGCCCGAACACCACTACGACCCGATCGCATGCGTCAATGTCGTCGCCGACGGCAGACTCCTCATCCACGCCGCGGCCCCCCGCCTGATCGCCGAGTACACCCGAACCCAGGAGCCCTCCGGCCTCAAGCAGGACGACTGAGCCGAACCCCACGCCCCGCCACACCCGCGCGCCGGAGCTGGATCCGGACGGGGGCGGCGGGGCGTGTCACCGTGCGGTGGTGCGTCCGTGCGCGGTCAGGTGAGGGTGATCAGGTCGAGGTAGGTGTCGCTCCACAGGTCCTCGTCCGCGTCGGGGAGCAGCAGGACGCGGTCGGGGCGCAGGGCGTCGATGGCGGACGGGTCGTGGGTGACCATCACGATCGCGCCCGGGTAGGTGCCGATCGCGGCCAGGACCTCGGTGCGGGACGCGGGGTCGAGGTTGTTGGTGGGTTCGTCGAGGAGCAGGACGTTGGCGCCGGAGTGGACCAGTCCGGCCAGGGCCAGGCGGGTCTTCTCCCCGCCTGAGAGGACTCCGGCGGGCTTGTCGGCGTCGTCTCCGGGAAACAGGAACGCGCCCAGTACGTGCCGCACTTCGCCGTCGGTCAGGTGCGGGGCCGCGGCGGCGAGGTTGGCCCGGACCGTGCGGGTGGTGTCGAGGGTGTCGTGTTCCTGGGCGAAGTAGCCGAGGCGCAGGCCGTGTCCGGGTACCACCCGGCCGGAGTCCGGTTGTTCGTGGCCGGCCAGGATGCGCAGCAGCGTGGTCTTGCCCGCGCCGTTGGGGCCGAGGATCACCAGGCGGCTGCCGCGGTCGACGGCCAGATCCACGCCGTTCAGGACCCGATGTTCGCCGTAGGACTTGGTGAGGTTGACGGCGCCGAGCGGTATGCGGCCGCACGGGGTGGGTTCGGGCAGCCGGATGTGCGCGGTCTTGTCCGTCGACCGGGTGGGTTCCAGTTCGGTGAGCATCCGGTCGGCGCGGCGCGCCATGCTCCTGGCGGTGACGGCGGTGGCCGCGCGCGCCTTCATCCGGTCCGCCTGGGCGTGCAGGGACGCGGCCTTGCGCTCGGTGTTCGACCGTTCCCGGGCGCGACGGCGCCGGTCCGCGTCGCGCTGGGTCAGGTGGGTCGCCCAGTCGGTGTTGTGGATGTCGATGGTCGCGCGCTGCGGGTCGAGGTGGAAGACGCGGTTGACCACGGCGGCCAGGAGGTCGGTGTCGTGACTGATGATCACCAGGCCGCCCCGTCGCTCCCGCAGGAAGGTGCGCAGCCAGGCGATCGAATCGGTGTCGAGGTGATTGGTCGGCTCGTCCAGGACGAGGGTGCCCTCGGCTCCCGCGAACAGGATGCGGGCCAGTTCGACGCGGCGGCGCTGTCCGCCGGAGAGCGTGCCGATCGGCTCGCCCAGTATGCGTTCGGGCAGGCCGAGCCCTGCCGCCACCCGGGCGGCCTCGGCCTCGGCGGCGTAGCCCCCACCGGCCTGGAAGGCGGCCTCGGCGCGGTCGTAGGCGCGCATCGCCCGCTCCAGCGCGGCCGGCCCGTCGGCCTCGGCCATCGCGACCTCGGCCCCGCGCAGGGTGCGCAGTGCCCGATCGAGGCCGCGGGCGGACAGGATTCGGTCGGAGACGCCGACGCCGGGATCGGCGGTGCGGGAGTCCTGTGCGAGGAAGCCGACCGGGCCGGTGTGCTTGATCGTCCCGGCGGCGGGGCGTGAGCGGCCGGCGAGGGCGGTCGCGAGGGTGGTCTTGCCCGCGCCGTTGCGGCCGATCAAGCCGATGCGGTCGCCGGGGGAGACGGTGAAGGAGATGTCGGAGAGCAGCAGGCGGGCGCCCGCGCGCAGCTCGACACCGCGAACGGTGATCATGAAGTAACGCTCCGAAAAAGCAAAAGGACACACTTCTGACGCGGAAGTGAGTCCTTCGCTAGGAAATTCGGGGCGTAGACATGTCAGCACTGTAGCCGACGCCGTGGGACTGCCCCAGCCATTAACCCGAAGGCTCGGGCAGACACCTCACCGCCGTGGACGTTCGTCTCAACCCGCCTGCACCGAGGGATGCGCCGCCGTCGGGCCCATCGGTGTCGTGATCGGCGCGGATCGGTCGTACTCCGTGGCCGGGTACACCTGCGTCGCGCTCGCCGACGTCGCGCCGATGAGGATGAGCAGGGGAGTGGCGGCCAGGGTGAGCGCGAAGGCGATGCGGGGTGACTTCACGAGTGATCGACCCTTTCGAGATGACGAACCGGGCGGGTGGCCGCGATTTTGATGCGTCAACAGTGCCGGCCTCCGCCATGGCGGCGTAACCCGCGAAAGTTGGTGATGGTGATCCGAAGGGTGTCGGGTCCCTACGCGGCTGAGCCCCGGCCCGGTAGGGGGTCGATGTCGGTTGCGTGCATGGGGTTGCCGCAGTGGCCGCAACGTAGTTCGACGGTGCTGATTTCGCCGCACGTGTGGTGGCGGTACAGCACCGGTGGGCCCGCCTCGCCCGCGAGCCATTTGTCGCCCCAGCCGGTCATGACCATGAGCAGGTCGACCAACTCGGTGCCCTTCTCGGTCAGAACGTATTCGTAGCGCGGTCGCCGGTCGTAGGGGCGCCGCTCCAGTACACCGTGTTCGACCAGGTGGTTCAGCCGCTCCGTCAGGACCTTGCGGGAGATCCCGAGGTCGGCCTGAAGCTGCTCGAAGCGGGTGAGCCCGACCCATACGTCGCGCAGCACCAGCGGCGACCAGGGCTCGCCGATGACATCGAGGGTTCGGGCGATCGAGCACGCCATTTTGCTGAAGTCCGTCCGCTGCATGTGAGCAGTCTAGCAATCGGGGTTCCCTGAAGGAACTTGGGCTGCTACGGTTTCAACGTCTCTTGAAGGAACTCCAGAGAAGGATGCCGAGGATGAGCAAGGTCATCAGCAGCCACGCGGTGTCGGTCGACGGCTACATCACCGGTCGCGAGCCCGGCCCGGGGCGCGGCCTCGGTGCCGGGACGATGCTCTTCGACTGGTACTTCGACGGCGACACGCCCAGCCGGGTGTTCGACGGCTTCCGGCAGAGCGAGCCGAGCGCGCGGGTCTTCGACGCCCTCGCCGGCCGGATCGGCGCGGTCGTGGCCGGGCGCAACACCTACGAGGACTCCGATCACTTCGGCGGCGGCAGCCCCCACCCGACGGCCCGGCTGTTCGTCCTCAGCCACCGCCCGGCGCCGGAGATCACCGAGCGGCAGACCCTGATCACCTCCGGAATCGCCGACGCGATCGCCGCGGCCCGCGAGGCCGCCGGCGACAAGGACGTCGCGCTCATGGGCGGCGGGGTCCTGGCCGAGGGCTTGTCGGCGGGGCTCGTCGACGAGGTGATCCTCCATCAGGTGCCGGTCCTGCTCGGCGAAGGCCGCCCGTTCTTCCGGGAGTTGCCCGAACACGTGCGCCTGCGCCTGGTCGACGCCGTCCCGGCGCCCGGCGTCACGCACCTCCACTACGCGGTGGAACGGTGACCCCCGCCGCCGACCACGAGCACGAACACGAGAAGCCCCACCGGAAACGACCCGAGGAGATCAACGCCATGCTCGACCCCGAAGTGCGCCGCGTACTCGACGGAACCCCGATCGCCCACCTCGCCACCGTCCTCCCGGACGGCGCGCCGCACTCGGTCCCCGTGTGGATCGGTACGCACGGCGACCGCATCGTGATTTTGACCGGCCCGGACAGCCGCAAGGCCCGAAACCTGCGCCGCGACCCCCGAGTCGCGCTGTCCCTGACGCCGGAGGACGACCCGTTCCGGCCGATCGCCATCCGCGGCCGGGTCGTCGAATGGCTCGACGGCGACGCGGGCTGGGCGGTGGTCGACCGCGTGGCCGCCAAGTACATCGGCCGGTCGTACTCGCGAGACCAACAGCGCGTCGTCGCGATCATCGAGGCGGAGCGGCAGGCGGTAGGGATGTCGTGACGGCAACGGCGGCGGCGGGGAGGGCCGTTCGGGGTCGGCGGCCCGTCGTCGGCTCAGTCCCGGCCGCCGCGCTCCTCGTACGGGCTGTGCATCGTGAGGTAGCGGATCTCCAAGTCCTGCTCCAGATAGTCCATCCGGCGCTCCCGGAAATCCTGGAGATGGGGCAGGGCCAAGTGGGCGTCCAGATCCTCTCGGCTGCGCCAGGCCTCGTAGAAGACGAACACGCCCGGTGCGTCGAGGTCTTCGTGGAAGTGGTACTCCAGGCAACCGGGCTCGCGCCGGGTCGGCTCGACGAACGACAGCAGCAGTCGGCGCAATTCCTCCGCGCGCTCCGGTTTGGGCCTGGCGGTACCGACCAGGGTGAATGGTTGACCCATGGGGTCCCCTTCTCGAAGGTAGGACGTTCCTCGTACCTTGGAGACGTTAGCGATCATAAAGATACGATGCAAATCGTACCTTGAAAGAGGTGCGGGCGCCTGCGCTACGGCTCCGTGGGCAGGTGGATCAGTCCCGCGTCGGTGCCGCGGAAACCGCAGGCGTCGAAGTAGAAGCGCCGCAACTCCGGTTCGAAATCGACGTGCAACCACTCGCAGCCCGCCGCGCGCGCCTGCTCGGCCGCGAGGCGGACGACGGCCGTTCCGATGCCGCGATGCTGGTACGAGCCCCGCGTCTTGGTGTCGATCAGGAACGCGTGGTCCTCGCCATCCCATGCCACGTTCACGAAGCCGACCAGGAGTCCCGCGCCGTCGCGGGCGCTCACCCAGCCGAGGCTGTGCGGCTCGATCCGGCTCCACCAGCCCGCAACGGCGTTGCCGCCGTGTGATCGGACGAGGTCGACCATCTCGTCGTCGGTGATCGGATCGCGCCAGGCGTAGGAGATCGTTTCGCTCATCCCGACAGCATCACCGATCCCGGCTTTCCCGCAACCGCTTTCGATCCCGGCCCATACCGGTGGTCGAGCGACCGGATGGGAGGTCGTCGAGGGCCGGCCCGGGCGGCTCGTCGGTCGTTGTCGCGACCGTGAGCATCGTGTGGTGCCCGGGCCGGCCCGGTCGGGAGGGGTCAGACGCAGGTGAGCCTCGGTGCCGCCCAGTCGGCGTGGTCGTGGTCGACGCCGTTGCCGCCGTCGGTGACGGCGAGGGTCAGTGTTCGGCCTCCGGTCAGGTCGGCGGTGAGCGTTTTGGCACCGTCCGACGTGGTCATCACCCCGCTGTCCGCGACCTTCGTCTCGTCCCGGTAGATCCGGAAGGCGACCGCCCCGGTCGAGGTGCTTTCGTCGTCGACGCCGACGTCCACGGTCAGGCCGGTGCAGCGGGCGCCGAGGTGGTAGGTGACGGTGCCGACGGCGTGTGCGCCGAGGCCCTTGGCGTAGACGGTGCCGTTGATGGTCAGCGCCCTGCCGTCGCCGGCCGCCCGTTCGCCGTTGCTGCGGTCCTTCTCCACCGGCCCCCAGCCGTTGAGCATGCCCGTCCAGGGGATGTCGGACAGGTGGGAGGTGCCGGCGGGCGGAAGTGGGGCCGGGCCGGGGGTGATTCGGTAGACGACCGTGCCGTGGGAGGGTACGGAGGCGCCGAACGTGCCGGTGGTGTTCGTGGAAGCGACCTTGGTCCACAGGTCCTTCAGCCGGTACGGCCCGCGGTTGGCGATGCCCAGCGCGTCCGCGGTGGTGGAGATCGTGGCGGTGCTCCCCGTCTCGTTGGTCAGCGAGACGGCCCGGTCGCCGTTGGCCAACTCCTTGACCATGACCACCAGGCCGGAGTCGTTCGCGACCACGGTGCCCTGCCTGCCCAGGGGGTCCTGGTCGACGGCGATCACGTCGGCATCGGAGAGGATCGAGAGCGTCTCCGCGCTCGCCTTGCGCAGATCGGTCCCGATCAGCAGGGGCGCGGACATCATCGACCAGAGCGTGAAGTGGGTGCGGTACTCGGTCGCGGTCATGCCGCCGTTGCCGACTTCCAGCATGTCCGGGTCGTTCCAGTGACCGGGGCCGGCGTACGGGGCAAGCGGCTGGTTGCGGTGGGCGATGCCGATCATCGAGGACCAGTTGTCCGAGATGTCGCCCGTCGTGCGCCACAGGTGGGCGATCGGGGCGGCCCACTCCCAGACCTTGTTCTGGCCCCAGTCGCAGATGGAGTAGACGATGGGCCGGCCGGTGGCGCGCAGGGCGTCGGCCATGTCGGTGTAGCGCTTTCTCGCGTCCACGCCCTGGTTGTTGCAGTTGTCGTACTTGAGGTAGTCGACGCCGAAGGAGGCGAACAGGTTCGCGTCCTGGCGCTCGTGGTCGAGGCCGCCGGGGAATCCGGCGGTGTTGCAGGTCTTGGTCCCGGCACTGCTGTAGATGCCGAACTTGAGGCCCTTGCCGTGTACGTAGTCGGCGACGGCCTTGATGCCGTGCGGGAAGCGCACCGGATCGGCGACCAGGTTGCCCGCCGCGTCCCGGGCGGGCAGGGCCCAGCAGTCGTCGAGGTTGACGTACTGGTAGCCGGCGGCCTTGAGTCCCTTGGACACGAACAGGTCGGCGATGCCCTTGACCATCGCCTCGTCGAACTCGGCCCGGCAGTGGGTCGAGTTCCAGTTGTTGAATCCCATCGGGGGGACGACGGCCCGGCCGTCGGGCGCGGCGGCGGCCGACGGGGCGGCGGCGACGGATACGCCGGCCAGTGCGGCCGTGCCCATCATCGGGGCCAGCAGGGGCAGTGCGGTGAGGGTGGCCGCGAGGCGGCGGATGAGGGTGGTTCGTACCTTGTGCACGGACGGCTCCAGTGCTCGGGGATTCGAGAGAGCGCAGGTGCGGAATGGTGCGTTGGTACGTGCGGATTCGTGCAATCGGTGCGGTCGTGCGGTCGAGTGGTCGAGTGGCCGGGCCGAGTGCGCCGAGCGAACGGCGCAACCACCGGGCTCCGCCGGGAAGTTCCTACGTCGGCAGTCCCACCGCCCGTTCCCCGTTGCGGCGTTGTTGGATGACGACGGCGACGACCAGGAGGGCTCCCTGCGCGACGTTTTGCCAGAACGAGTTGACGCCGACGACGTTGAGGCCGTTCTCCAGCGCGCCGAGGAGGAAGACGGCCAGGAGCGTGCCGCCGACGCCGCCCTTGCCACCCTTGAGGGCGCAACCGCCCAGTGCGGCCGCCGTGATGGCCTTGAGCTCCAGGCCCTCACTGCCGGAGGTGGGCTGGCCGGATCCGGTGCGCGCGGTCAGGATGACGCCGGCGATCGCCGCGACGACGCCGACGAGGGCGTACACGGACACCAGATACTTGTTGATGTTGATGCCCGCGAGGCGCGCGGCGGTGTCGTTGCCGCCGATCGCGTAGATGTTGCGGCCGATGTCGGTGTACTTGAGCAGGACGTGCACGGCGACGGCGACCACCGCCAACGTCCAGATCTGGACGGACAGTCCGAGGATCTTGCCGCGTGCGACGAAGATGAAGAAGTCGTCGCCGAGCACGTAGCCCTGGGCCCGGCCGCCCGCGAGGAGTTGGGCGACACCCTTGTACGCGGCGAGGGTGGCGAGGGTGGCGATGACGGGGTTGACCCGGCCGTACACGATGACGATCCCGTTGACCACACCCGCCGCGATGCCGACCCCGATCGCGGCGAGGACGCCCAGGGCGGCGTTGCCGTCGGTGGAGGTGAAGGCCATGGCGCTGACGACGGAGGCGATGCCGGCCTGCGAGCCGACGGAGATGTCGAGCGCGCCGCAGATGATGACCACGGTCTGGACCACGGCGAGCAGACCGGTGACCGCGACCGTGTCGCCGATGACGGTCATGTTGGCCCGGGTGAGGTAGCCGTCGTCGAGCCAGGCGAATGTGCCGACGACGACGATGAGCGCGCCGATGAGGCTGGTGTTCTGCGCGCCGACGGCGCCGGCGACCCGGCGGGGCAGCGCGCGGGCATGGGCGCCGCCGGCGGATGTGGCGGGCATCGGTGGCGGCGCGTCGGTCGTGGTGGTCATGTCGGGTTCCCCTGGGTCGGTTCGGCGAGGTCGAATGCCATGGCGAGGGCGAGAACGGCCTCCTCGTCGGCGTCGGCGCGGTCGAGTTCGCCGGTGATCCTGCCGTTCTGCATCACGACGACGCGGTCCGCGAGGCCGAGTACCTCGGGCAGTTCGGAGGAGATGACGAGGATGGCGACGCCGGCTGCGGCCAACTCGTCGATCAGGCGGTAGATTTCGGCCTTGGCGCCGATGTCGATGCCGCGTGTGGGCTCGTCCAGGATCAGGATCTCGGGCCGGCGGGCGAGCCAGCGGGCGAGTACGACCTTTTGTTGGTTGCCGCCGGACAGTTTGCGCACCTCGTGGTCGAGGGACGGGGTGCGTATTTCGAGGCGGTCGACGAACTCCCGGGCGAGGCGCCGTTCGCGGCGCGCGCCGACGAAGCGGAAGCGGCGCAGTCGGTCGAGGACCGCGACGCCGATGTTGTAGCGAACCGAGCCGGTCAGGAACAACGCCTGCGCCTTGCGCTCCTCCGGCGCGTAGCCGATGCCCGCGCGCACCGCGTCGCGGGGCATGCGCAGGCGCAGCGGCCGGCCGTCGACGCGTACCTCGCCGGAGCGGATCGGCACGTCGCCGACCAGTGCGGCGGCGAGTTCGGATCGACCGGCGCCGACCAGCCCGGCCAGGGCGACGACTTCGCCCTCGCGGACGTGGAGGTCTATGTGCGAGACGTCGTCGGTACCGACGTCGCGGACCTCCAGGACGACCCGGTCGCGTGCGCTGCGGTTGCGGGCGAACAGCGCCGACAGGTCGCGTCCGACCATCAGGCGTACCACCTCGCCCTCGTCGGTGCGTTCGGCGTCGCGGATACCGGCCAACTCGCCGTCGCGCAGGACCGCGACGCGGTCGGCGAGGCGGAAGATCTCCTGCATGCGGTGCGAGACGTAGACGATGGCCAACCCCTGGTCGCGCAGGCGCCGAATGAGGCCGAAGAGCGTTTCCACCTCGTGTTCGGACAGCGACGAGGTCGGCTCGTCGAAGGCCAGCACGGCGGCCTCGGTGGTGAGGGCGCGCAGGATCTCGACGAGTTGGCGCTGCGCGGGCGAGAGCCGCGAGCCGAGGGTTTCGGGGGCGATGGCGTGGGCGAATCCCAGGCGTTCCAGGTCGGAGCGCATACGCCGGTACAGCGTGCCGCGGTCGAGGAGGCGGCCCGGTTTGCGGGGCAGCGCGCCGATGTAGACGTTCTCCGCGACGCTGACGTGCGGAACGATCTCGGGTTCCTGGGGGATGACGCGGATGCCGTGCCGGCGGGCGTCGGCGGGGCTGTGCAGGACACGGGGGATGCCGGCGACGAGGACCCGGCCGCGGCCGGGTCGATGGTCGCCGTTGATGATCTTGATGAGGGTGGACTTGCCGGCGCCGTTCTCCCCCATGAGCGCGGTGACGGTGCCGCGGGGGAAGTCCAGCGTGATGCCGCGCAGGGCGTGGACTCCGGCGAAGTCCTTGTGGATGTCCTCGACGGCGAGCGCTGGGCCCGGGAGGTCGGGGGATGGGTTCTTCGTCATGGGTGGACCTCGAGGGCGTCTCGGGAGGTCGCGGCGGCCCGGAGGGCGCCGGGTCGCCGCGACCCGGTCAGGGGCGACGACGGGCGGGTCGGCGCGGTCGCACGTCGGGCCCGCTCACGTGCACTTGAGGCCGGATTGTTGCCAGTCGGCGGGGTCGACCATCTTCGTCGTCGCGAACGCCTCGGCGGGGAAGGGTTTTCCGTTCCTGAGGCGATCGACCATCGTCTGTACGGCGAGGCCGCCGACCTCGTAGCCGTTGATGAACAGCGCGGCCTTCATCCCGCTCGGCTTGCCGGAACCCCAGTCCTTGCACGCCAGATAGCCACCCAGTCCCACGCCGATCACGTCGGCGGCGCCGTAGCCGCCGTTCTGGAGCGCGGTGACCGCGCCGGTGACGTTCTCGTCGTTGCAGCCCCACACGATCCAGTGCTTCACCGAGCGGTTGCCGCTCATCGTGGCGGCCGTCTTGTTCTGCGCGTCGGGCGGGGTGTTGTCGGTGCCGACCTTGAGCACCTTGACGTCCGCGCCGGTCGCCTGCCTGAAGGCTTCGCGGGCGGCGTCGACCCGGTCGGTGCACACGGTCACGTCCTGTTTCCAGGCGGCGATGATCGCGGTGTCGGCGGGATTCCAGCCCGACTTCTTGAATTCGTCGGCGGCGCGCCCGCCCACCTGGGTGCCCATCTGGGGGCCGCTGAAGCCCACGCGCGGGACGAGTTTGTCCTTGGCGCACTTGGTCGGGTCGGGGCCGGTGAGGCAGATCTGGTCGTCGGACGCGAGCAGGGGTGCGCCGCCCTTGCCGGCGATGTCGACGACCTGCGGTCCCACGGCGGGGTCGGGCACGACGATCACGACGCCGTTGTATTTCTGGGCGATTGCCGCCTGGACCTCGCTGACGGCCTTGTTGGTGTCGTTGCCGAGGTTGACGACCTTGAGATCGACGCCGAGTTCCTTGGCCTTGGCACGGGCGCCGTCCGCTTCGTCGACGAAGTACTGTTGGTCGCCCTGCTTTTGCAGGTAAGCGATCTTGATCGTGCCGGATAACGAAGCCGGCGGGCCCGAAGGAGAGCCGGAGCCGGCGTCGTCGTCCTTGCCGGACGAACATGCGGTGAGCGTCGCGGCGAATGCGAACGCCGCCACCATCGCGGCCGCCCGCCGGGTGCGTCTGCGGTGCGTCATGATCAGCCCCTGTGAAGGTCGGCGGCCTGCGAGGACCGCGGGGGAGTGCCGTGACCTGCGGAAGAGCGGGATGTGCTGGTAATGGAAACGTCGATCTTGAAATCGAACACGGTATGCGCCGTATTCACTCGTAACGCGACTCACATATCTAGCAGTTCAAACATTAACCAACAAGCCCCGATTTGGTAAAACTCCTGCTGCGAGCCCTCCTCACGTGCGGGAATGGCCGTGTGCACGCGCGTATTTCCCGATGCCGAAGTCGGGTGCGATAAACGAACACTGCTATGTTGGAAATTGTTGGATATCCAGGGGTGGGAGGATCGGGGATGCTGGCACGGCAGCGACAAAACACGATCTTGGAGATGATCGCCGATCAGGGATCCGTCCGGGTCGCCACGCTGGTGCGGAAATTCGGCGTCTCGGACATGACGATTCGACGCGACCTCGAGGTGCTGGCCGGGCAGGGGCTGATCGCCAAGGTGCACGGCGGCGCGACCTCGCGGGACGGCAGCTCGACCGAGGAACCGGGGTTCGTGCGCAAGTCCGGACTCCAGGCCGCGGAGAAGGAGGCGATCGCCCGCCGCGCCGCCGCGATGGTCGCGCCCAACAGCGCCATCGCGCTGTCCGCGGGGACGACGACGTGGACACTGGCCCGGCAACTCGTCGACGTCCCGGGACTGACCGTGGTGACCAACTCGATTCCGGTCGCGGACGTCTTCCATCAATCGGGCCGCTCCGACCAGACCGTGGTGATCGTCGGTGGCGTGCGTACACCCTCGGACGCGCTGGTGGGCCCGGTCGCGGTCGCGGCCCTGCGCAGCCTCAACGTCGACATGCTCATGCTGGGTGTACACGGCATCAGCCCGCGCGTCGGGTTCACCACGCCCAACCTCCTGGAGGCGGAGACGAATCACGCCCTCGTACGCGCGGCCCGCCGCCTGGTCGTGGTCGCCGATCACACCAAGTGGGGCCTGATCGGGATCAGTACGATCGCCCAACTCGGCGACGCCGACACGCTGATCACGGACACGGGCGTGCCCCAGGAGGCACGCGAGCAACTGGGCGAGCACATCGAGGACCTCGTCGTGGTCGACCCGGTCGAGCCCGCCACCCCCTGACGGGGCGTCACGCGAGCGCCGCCCTACGCGGGGTCGGTGCGCGGTGGCGGTGCCGGTGGCGCGGCCGGGTCCTGGGCCGGGAGCAGGGCGATGCCCGACCTCAGCCGCACGGCGCCCGGCAGATCCAGGGCGCTTCGGCGGCTGGCGACGACCGCCTCCTGCATCGCCAGCGTGCCGGTGGTCGTACAGGTGCCGCAGCGCAGCGATTCGAGGCGGGCCCGGCGGACGACCGCCAGCATGCCCTCGACGTCGAACGCGACGGTGAGGCGGAGCTCCAGGGTGCCGACCCGGACGCCGTCGACCTTCAGGTCCACGCAGGGACGATGGGTGGATGTGACCCGGTGGGTGGCCAGCGCGACGACCTCCTCGGTGTCCGGTGCGGCCCGGGTACGCCGCGCCGCCGCGACCAGCGCGCCGTGCTTGACCCATCCGGCGGCCACCAGGTCGACGAGATCCATGCTCAGGAAGCCGTCGACCATCGAGGCGACCTCACGCTCGACGGTCCGGCCGGCATCGTCCGTGAGGCCCCGGGCACCGCGGCCGAGCATCGCGGCGACCTCGTGTTCGTGAGCCGCGTCGACGAGCGTTTCCGCGGCGGCTTCACCGTCGCCACCGAACAGCAGTTCGCGTACGGATGCGGGAAGCGGCACGGTGTCGGTCATGGATCCACGTCCTTGATGGTCTGTTCCCCGGGGTCCGAGCGCGGTTCCAGCCGCACCGATCGGCTCGTTCCGCCCGTGTCCGCGACGTCCTGCACCCCGTCGGACACGAGCCCCGATCGCATGACGGCGCGGAAGTGCCGACGTGTCCAGCGTGGTCCGCGCCCCCGGCGGAAGACGCCCACGTAGCCCACGAGGGCCACCACCAGGAAGACGCCGGCCGCCACCGTCCCGATCATCCAGCCCGAACTCGCGCCGGCACCGGTGCCCGGCACCGCGGTCGCCGACGACGAGGTACCGGTCGCGGTCGGCCGGGACGAGCCGGGTCCGACACCCGTCCCGACCCCGAAGGAGGCGGAGGCGTCGCCGCCGCCACATCGCGCCGAAACCTTGTGGACCCCCTTCGACGCGTCCTTCGGCACCACAAGCCGGACGCTGAAGCCGCCCCCCTTCGGGGCCGCCGGCACATCGCGGGCGGCGATCGCGGCACCGTCCCACAGGACGTCGACCCGGGACCCGGGACCACACACCGGGAAGCCCGACCCGGTGACCGTCACCGTCGTACCGGCACCACCCGTCGCGGGGGCCAGGACCAGAGCCGACCGCGATCGGGGATCGGGGGTGGTCGGGGGCGTGGTCCGGCCGGACGGCGGCGCGCTCTTCGACGGCGGCGGCGTCGTCCCCTGAGGACGCGGCACCACGGGGGAGGGGCTATACGGCGGATAGGTAACCGGCGGCGGCGGAGGAGGTGGTGGCGGCGGCGGAGGCGGAGGCGGAGGAGGAGGGGGCGGAGGAGGAGGGGGCGGCGGCGGGTTCGGTGCCACGTGGGCATGCGCGAAACCCGGCGGCGCCACGACCCCGGCCCCGACGCAGAGCAGGGCACCCAACAACCCCGAGACCACGACGACTCGCCTGCTCCGCCCGCTCCCCGCGCGTCGGGTGGGATCCTCGGACTCCTTCACCGCCGATGCCGATCCTTCCGCGTGTCCGCGACGCGAGAGCAGGCTCGCGACTCGATCAGGAGCCGTACGAAAGCGTGTTCCGGCCCGCGACGCACCGGCGCGACTCCGGTCCAGCCAAACATGGGCCCGCACGCCGCGCATCCGGATACGCCGGTATGGCGGAGCGCCGGATCTCCTCGGGTGAGAGGCGGACGCCCGGGCCTCGATATATGCGATGTTCAAATGTCTGACGTTTGTATGTATGCTCTTTCCATGAAGCGCATCAGCACACCGCGGCGGTCCGCGAGCCTGGCCTCGCAACTCGTGGACAGCCTTCGTTCGCACATCGAGGCGGGGGGATGGCCCGTGGGCACCCGCATCCCGCCGGAGCAGGCCCTCATGGAGGAGCTGGGGGTCGGCCGCAGCACGCTGCGGGAGGCGATCGGCGCGCTCGTGCACCTGGGCCTGCTGGAAGCCCGGGTCGGGGACGGCACCTACGTCCGCGCGTCGAGTGAGCTCCAGTCGGTCATGGTGCGGAGAGCGGGTTCCGCGCAGCGGGACAACGTGCTCGAACTGCGCACCGTCCTGGAGGAGTACGCCTCGGGAGCCGCCGCGCTGCGCCGCACCGAGGAGCAACTGCGCCAACTCAGGGAGCTGTTGGCCGACGCCGACGCGGCCTGCGCCGGAGCGGACGCGACCGCGGCCGGCAACGTCGACGCGTTGTTCCATCGGGCCGTCGTCCGGGCGAGCGGAAACGACCTGCTGATCGAGGTGTACGACCATCTCGGTACGGCCCTGACCGCCCACCTCGGCGGCCTGTCCTGGGACGCCGCCGGCGCCGAGAAGCACGCGGGACTGCACCGGCGGCTCGTCGACGCGATCGAGGCCCGGGACGAGAGCGGTGCCCGCGACGCGGCGGCGGCGATCGTCGGGCTCACCCGCGACCACGAGGCCGAGGTGTCCGGGACGGCGGAGGCGCGGTGAACCCGCGGTCGTCGACGGCCCGCCCGCTCACTCCCTCGACATCGCCGACCCCCGACCGGACCCTGCCCGCCGTGTCGATCGGGCTCGTCGTCGCGATCTGCCTCGTGGCGGCGAACCTGCGCACGAGTCTCACCGGCGTCGGCACCCTGCTGCCGGCGATCGAGCACGGCAGTGGCCTGACCGCGAGCTGGGGCGGCCTGCTGAGCACCCTCCCGCTGCTGACCTTCGCCGCGACATCGCCGCTGGTGGCCCGGGCCTCGCACCGATTCGGCAGCGCGCGCCTACTGGTGGCCGCCCTCGCCGCACTGACCGTCGGCACCGCGGTCCGCTCATTGCCCTCGGTGATCTGCCTGTTCGCCGGCACCGTGATCCTGTCCGCGGCCATCGCGTTCGGCAACGTGCTGCTGCCCGCGCTGATCAGGCGCAACGTGCCCGCACACCGCATCCAGGGCGTCAGTGCCCTCTACATCACGGTCATGGGCGTCACGGCCGCGGTCTCCTCCGGGATCTCCGCGCCGCTTTCGCACACCCTGCCGGGTTCCTGGCACACCGCGCTGGCCTGGGGCGTCGCGTTCAGCGTCGCGGCGTTCTTCGTCTGGCTGCCCCGGATGCGGGGGGACAAGCCGCAGACCGATGGTGGCGTGACCCGCAGTCCGGTCCCGTGGCGGTCGCGACTCGCCTGGCAGGTCAGCATGTTCATGGGCCTGCAGTCCCTGGCCTTCTACACCGCCGTCGCGTGGCTGCCCAGCATCTTGATCCACCATGGCACCAGCAGCACCACGGCCGGATGGATGCTCTTCCACTACCAGCTGATGTCACTGGCCTCCGGCAGTCTCCTGCCCCTGTTCACCCGGGGCCGGCGCGACCAACGCCGGACCGCGGCCGGGGGGTCGATCGTGGTGGCCGCCGGCTTCGTGGTGCTGCTGTCCGCCCCCGGGCTGTCCGTCGTCGCGTGCACCCTGCTCGGCCTGGGCGGCGGCGTGTGCCTGGTCCTCGCGCTGACCTTTCAGAGCCAACGTGCCGGCAACGCCGGCGAAGTCGCCGCGCTGGCGGGCATGGCGCAGTCGATCGGCTACCTGGTGGCCGCGTCGGGCCCGCTCCTGCTCGGCATCCTGCACGACGCCACGAACAGTTGGACCCTGCCGCTCGTGGTCCTGATCGTGCTCTGCGTCGCGATGGCGGGTGCCGGGTACGGCGCGGGCCGGGATCGCCAAGTGCGGTACCGCGCTCGTTGACGGAGTGCGCGTGCGCGCCGGACGCGGCGCGCACGCTTGCGGCACGCGGGAGTGATCAGCCTCCTTCGAGTTCCGCGCGCACGGTGGCGGCGATGCGGGTGAGCGCGGCGCCGAGGTGGCGGCGTTGGGCGGTGCTCAGGGGATCGAACACGAGCCGCTTGACCTGTGCGACGTGTTCCGGCGCGCTCGCGACAAGCTTTTGCCCGCCGGTGTCGGTCAGGGTGGCGAGGGTGTACCGGCCGTCACCGGGGTCGGGCCGGCGGACGACCCAGTCGCGCGCCTCGAAGCGGTCCATCGCCTTCGACAGGCGGGGTTGCGTGCTGTCGCAGTCCCGGGCCAGGTCGCTGAGCCGCATCGTGACCTCGTCGGCCATGGACAGCCGGGCGAGCACGCCGTACTCGAAGTTGGAGATGCCCGCGTCTCGTTGCAGTTGCCGATCGAGGGCCGCCGGGAGTGCGATCACGACCGTGAGCAGGGCCTGCCACACGTCCTGCTGATCCTCGTCGAGCCATGGTGACTGGGTGTCCATGGCACTCATCATACTTGCCCGGGAAACTCACATGACTTGCCTGGGCAAGTCGTCATCGACTAGCTTCTGACTTGCCCAGGCAAGTAAAAACACTTGCCGAGGCAAGTGAAGGAGCTGATTCGATGGTCACCGCGAATGGCCTGACCTCCCCCTATCCGTTGCGTCCACCGGCAGCGGCGTACGACGAACTCCTGGCCCGAGTGCTGCCGGAGGCGCGCGGGCAGCGGGTGTGGAGCCCCTCCGACGGGCCGCTGCCCAGCATGTTCGTCAGCCATGGAGCCCCGTTCACCCTCGACGATCCGCAATGGCTCGGCGACCTGTTCGACTGGACCCGGTCGATACCCAAGCCCAGGGCCATCGTCGTCGTCTCGGCGCACTGGGAGCACGCGCCGGCGGCGATATCGGGGGTCGCGGCCGGCACTCCGCTCCACTACGACTTCAGCGGTTTCCACCCCCGGTACAAGACCCTGCCCTACGCGACCCCGGACGCCGCCGACCTGGCCCGGCGGCTCAGGGGTCTGCTGGGGCGCACGACGGTGCACGAGTTCCGCGACCGCGGGCTCGACCACGGGGCCTTCATTCCGCTCATGGCCATGTATCCCGCGGCCGACGTACCGGTCGTGCAGCTCTCGATGCCCGGCCTCGATCCGCGCGCGCTTCTCGAACTCGGGGCGCTTGTGCGGCCGTTGCGTGCGGAGGGCGTGCTGATTCTCGGCTCGGGATTCATGACGCACAGCTTCGCCGTCTTCCACCGCCCGGAACTCGCCGCCGAAACCGCGGCTTTCGACGCCTGGGCGGTCGACGCACTCGCCGCGGGCGACGTGGACGCGCTCGTCGACTACCGCGACAAGGCCCCCGGCGCCGCGGTCGCCCACCCGACGGCCGAGCACTTCGTGCCGTTGCTGCTCACGGTCGGCGCCGCGGCCGATCCGGGGAGTGCCGTGAGTGCGATCGATCGTGTGGTGATGGGCAATTCGACCCGGTCCGTGCAGCTGAACTGACGGGCCCACGGCGCGACGCGTCGCGGCCGCTCCTCTTGCTTCCCCCTGCTCTCCCCCATCGATACCCATCGGAGGAAAGTGTCATGAAGGCAATACGTTTCCACGAGTTCGGCGGCAGTGAAGTCCTGCGCTACGAGGATGTCGAGCACCCGGTCCCGGGCCCCGGGCAGGTGCTGGTGCGGGTCGCGGCAACGTCGTTCAACCCGGTCGACGACCACATCCGCGCGGGTGTATTGGCCGCGATGATCCCGATCAGCCTTCCGTATGTGCCCGGGATCGACCTGGCGGGCACCGTTGCCGAACTCGGCCCGGACGTACGGGGGTTCGCAGTCGGCGACCGGGTCGTGGCGATGTTGCCGCTCGACCGTGCCGGTGGCGCCGCCGAGTTTGCGCTCGTGCCGGCCGAGTCCCTGGCCCCCGCGCCCCGTACGGTGGACCCGGTCGACGGCGCGGCGCTGCCGCTGAGCGGTCTGGCGGCCTGGCAGACGGTGTTCGAGCTCGCCGAGGTGAAGCCGGGGCAGAGCGTACTGGTCAACGGGGCGGGCGGCGCGGTGGGCAGCCTCGTGGTGCAGCTCGCTGTCGACACGGGAGCGACCATCACGGCGGTGGACGCGCCGCGGAACGCGGACCGGCTTCGGGGCTACGGCGCGGAACGGGTCGTCGGTCCCCTCGATTTCGCCGAGGGCCCCGCGGCCGTGGGTGGTCCGTTCCACGTCGTGGTCAACCATGTGCGGGTCTCGCCGGAGGAACTCGCGCGGTTGTCGGACTACGTCGCCGACGGTGGGGTCGCGGCCAGTACGGCCGGGCCGATTCCCGAGGACCCCGCCCGGTCGGTGCGCAGCGCGAGCCTGTGGGTTCGCAGCGACGCCGACCAGCTGGCGGCGCTGGCGGCGAAGGTGGATGCCGGCAGCCTGAGGCTCCACATCGCCTCCCGCCGCATGGTGGCGGACTTGGCCGCGGTGCATGAGGACGCCGGTGCCGGGCGGCTGCCGGGCAAGACGGTTGTGATCGTTCCCTGATCCGGGTCGGTGTGGCCTGACGTGATCCGACGTGACCCGACCCGGACCGACCCGGCCGGTGTGGAGCGGCGTGTCAGCCCAGTTGGGTGTAGCGGGTCAGGGCTGTGCGGAAGGAAGTCGGGTGTACGGCCAGGGGGTCGGTGTAGGGGTTGCGCAGTTGCAGGACGAACAGGACGGCGAAGGCGATGATCGCGCCGACGAAGGCCAGGGCGGTCGTGTGGCGGCGATCCGCCGTCGGGCCGACCAGGGCCGGGAAGACGATCGCGAAGACGCCGGTGACGATCATGGCGACCGGGAGCACGATCGGGGTGATCGAGGACGGGTCGGCGAGCCGGGCGTGGCGTTTGACGTACAGGTCGGCCACCGCCGCCTCGGTGTCGGCGGTCCGCTCGTGCGCCGTGGCGGCGAGGGTGGCGACGCGGGAGGCGATCAGGTCGAGTTGGCGCCATGCGCGCGGGGTGTCGTGCCCGTCGGCCAGTGCCGGCCACTCCTGGTCGATCACCGTGTGGGTGTAGTCGCGCAGTCCGGCGCGCACGGCCTCGCGATCGGAGGGCGGGAGCGCGCCTGCCGCCGCGTAGGTCTTGGTCAGCACCCGGGCCTCCTCGCTCGCGTGTTGGCGGACCGTGGCCTGCAGTTCCCACGCGCCGACGATCTGAAAGCTCGTCAGGAGCACGAAGGAGGACAACACGGCGCCGCCGCAGAAGGACAACAGTTGACCGTCGGTTCCGCTCGACCTCGTCTTCTCGCCGCGGCTCAGGAGGACGAGGGCTCCCGCCGCGACGCCGGCGCCGAGCAGCGCGGCGAGGATCCACAGGATCACGGGCGCACTCCGCGTCGGCTCGGGCCCGGCAGCAGCGCGGCGAGGGCGGCGGGGAGGATCGATACGACGAGGGCCGGGACGAACCCGTCGGCGAAGCCCGAGGGTGCGGCGGTGTCGTCGGGCGGCGCGGCGGCGCGTCGCGAGGGCCGGGACGCGGGCGGCGGTTCGGCGGAGGGCGCCCGGGTGTTCGGCGGCTCCGGGGTGGGGGCCGCGTCGACGGGGGCATGGGCGGGGGCGTTGGCGCCGGCGGGCGTGGCGGCGGGCGGCGCTCCGGTCCGGATCGGTGCGGCCGGGGCCCGCTCGGTCGACGGCGGGCGGGCGCTCGGTGGCCGGGTCGGCCGGGACGAGGGCGGCGGTGTGGCCGGCCGGCTCGGGCATCCGCACCCGGGTCGTACGGTCACCGCGACGTCGTCGCCGATCCGGACCGAGGTCAGCACCCCCGGCTGGTACACGACGTGCACCCGGCCGGCGTGTACCTCCGTGCGCGTCGTGCCGGGCCCGGTCCCGTCGGCTGACCGGTCGTCGGCCGACACGGTCACCGCGACGGCGTCGCCGGCCGATGCCCCGAACGCCGCACCGCTCGCGGCCGGGACCGGCAGACACACGCACACCACCAGCAGACACCGAGCCGCACATCGAGGGTTGCCCATGGCATCAGAGTGACGACGCCACCTCGACACACTACGAAGAACACCATCGAAACCCCACCTTCGAGTGAAATGCCGCGAAAGCGGGCGCGGCCCCGAAAACGAGACCGGACCCGAAGCGGAGGGACCACAGGCGATGAAGCCGACCGAGCACATCGCCGTTGCCACCCGCGACAGGGGCGAAATGAGCCTGCTCATAGGGGACTCGCCATGGGGGTGAGGGGTGGGTCGGGGGTTGGGTGGGCGCGGGGGGCGGGGGATGCTGTCGCCATGCGTGTTGCTCTCATGACGTCGGGTTCCCAGGGTGATGTCGCTCCGTTCACCGGGCTGGGGGCCGGGCTTGTCGCCGCCGGGCACAAGGTGACCCTTGTGACGCACGCGCGGTTCGAGCCGTTGGTCGCGGATACCGGGATGCGGTTCCACGCGTTGCCGATCGATCCGCAGCAGCAGATGCATTCGGAGAGGGGCCGGGCGCTGCATCGCAGTACCACCGGTGCGGGAAAGCTGGTTCGGGTGCTCGCGCTGGCCCGGTCGTTGGCGTGCGAGATCGCCGACGGTCTGGTCGAGGCCGCCCGGGGGCACGACGTGATCGTGGCGTCGGCGTCGTTGGCGCCGGCGGCGTGCACGATCGGCCTGGGGTTGGGCCTGCCGTGCGCGGGGGCCTATCTGCAACCTCTGCACCCCACGCGGGAGTTCGCGCCGGCTTTGGTTTCGGAGCGCTCTTTGGGCGGCGTGGGAAATCGGCTGGCCGCGCATGCCGTCGACCTTGCCTTCGACCGGATCTACACCGACGTGACCCGCGACCTCCGCGAACGCCTGGGGTTGCCCGCGGCCGGTCCGACCACGGCGCGCCGGGCGCGGGAGCGTTCAGGCTGGTCGGTGGTGTACGGGTACAGCCCGATCGTCGTGCCACGGCCCGCGGACTGGCGTCCGGGGTTGGCTCCGGTCGGGTATTGGTGGCCGTACGACGCGCGCGAACTGCCCTCGACCGTCGAGGACTTCCTTCGGGCCGGTCCGCCGCCGGTGTTCGTCGGCCTGGGCAGCGCCACCGTTCCCGATCCCGGACGGGTCAGTGAGCAGGTGGTACGCGCGCTGCGCGCCGCCGGTCTGCGCGGGATCATCCAACGCGGGTGGGCCGACCTCGGCGCCACGGGCGACGACATGCTCACCGTCGACGACCTCCCGCACCACCTGCTGTTCCCCCGCGTGGCCGCGGTCGTCCACCATGCCGGGGCCGGTACCGCCGCCGCCGGGCTGCGCGCGGGTGTGCCGAGCGTACCCGTGCCGATCCAGCTCGACGCCGCCTTCTGGAGCGATCGGCTCGTGCGCCTCGGCGTCGCACCGGGCGCGGTGCCCCTGCGCCGGCTCTCGGCGGACCGGCTTCGAGCGGCCCTCGTCGAGGCCACGGGCCGACCGCGCTACCGCGACCGCGCCGGCGCGATCGCCGCGCGGCTCGCGGTGGAGAACTCCATCGCACCCGTCGAGGCGTTGGTGGACCGGCTCGCGGGCAGCGGCGGGGGCAGTCGTCGCGGTTGACGGCGATCGGTCGTCGTCCCGGGGCCCCCTCCCGACACCACGAGGCGTTTCCACGGGCCCGCCGGGGCCGGGCCGGCCGGCACTGGTTGACTTGGGTCCGTGAGTACCGACGTTTGGCAAGTGGACGATCTCGACCTCGGCGGCTATCTCGGGCGGCTCGCTCTCCCGGCGAGGGCGCCGGGGCGGGAGGCGTTGGACGAGTTGCACGAGGCGCATGTCCGCACCTTCACGTTCGACGACATCGACGTGTTCCTCGGGCAGCCCGGCGGGGTGGATCTGGCGGCCGTGCAGGAGAAGTTCGTGGGCCGGGGGCGGGGCGGCTACTGCTTCGAGCACTCGACGCTCTTCGCGGCCGCGCTGGAACGGCTGGGCTACCACGTGGTCCGCCGGCTCGGGCGGGTCGGCGATCCGGCCGACGGCAGTCTGCAGGGCCGGACCCACATGGCCGTCGAGGTGACCCTGGACGGACAACGGCTGCTGTGCGACCCGGGGTTCGGGATGAGCGTGCTGCGCCCGATGCCGGTGGCGCACGGCGCGCAGGACGACCACCTCGGTTGGCGCTACCGCCTCGACCGCGACGACGAGGTGTGGCGGATGCGCCGTTGGCGCGACGGCGGCTGGCAGATGATGCACTCCGTCGACGAACTGCTCGTGCTGCCCGTCGATGTCGAGATCGCGCACTACTACACGAGCACCCACCCGACGTCGCACTTCAAGCGCACCCTGATGATCACCCGCCACCTGCCCGACCGGCACGTCACCGTCACCCACGCCGCGCTCACGGTGCGCCGAACCGACGCGCCCACCGAGCACCGCCCGCTTCGCGACGGCGAACTCGCCGACTGGCTGCGCGTCCTGGAGGTCCCGCTCACACCGGACGAGGAGCAACGCCTGCTCACCCGCGCCGCCGAGGAGGCCGCGAGCCGGGCGTGAGCCGGCCGGGCGGCGTTCGTCGTCGCGTGGCTTGTCGGTTGGGGCGCGTAGCGTTCGGGGTGTCGGGGGTGGGCCTCGAATTCGCGGAGCCGTGAGGGGAATCCATGTATCGCCAGGGTGACATTCTGCTGCTTCCCGTCGACGAGGGCGCGGTGCCCGTCGGGGTGACCGGGTTGCCGGCCAAGCCGCGCGACGGGCGTGGCCGGATCGTGCTCGCGCTGGGTGAGGTCACCGGACACGCACACGCCGTCGTGGGGGCCGGCACGTTGTTCCTCGACCCGGAGCCGACCACCATCGGCCACCTCAAGCTCGACGCGCCGACCCGGCTCGTGCACGAGGAGCACGCGACGATCTCGCTGCCCAAGGGCTGGTACAAGGTGGTCCGCCAGCGCGAATACATCCCGGGCGCCGTCCGCATCATCGCGGACTGACCCGCCGCCCCGACCGCCGACCCGCCACTTTCCCGGGAGCCTTCCGTGACCGCCGCCCCGACCGTCTTCCCGCCGCTCACGCTCGCGCACCGGGCGAGCCTCGCCGAGTCCGCCGACGGGTGGGCCGAGGTCGCCGCGGCCGCGCGGCCCGCCGATCGGGACGCCGCCGAGCGCGGCATCCGGGCCGCCTACCGGGCGGCGGGGCTGGCCGAACCCGGCAAGATCCTGTGGTACGACTCTCCGCTCGCCGCCGCCGTGGCCGCGACCGTGGTGTCCGGCGCGTTCAAGCCGCAGGAACTCGCCGCGCTGCGGCTGCCCGTGCGCGCGCCCATGGCGTCGCGCGCCGGGGCGAGCGTGCGCGAGCGGATCCGGTCGGCGAGTTGGGAGCGTGCCCGGGCCGACGCGGTCGCGCTGCTCGGCCACGCCGGCTGGGCGCAGGCGTGGGGCGAGATCGCGGAACGCCTGTGGGACCCGACCACGAGCCTGTCCGCGCGCATCCGCGACGGCATCGAGGAGGCCGTGCTGTCCGCGACCGGCACCGACCGCGGCCCGGCCCGGAGGGACACGGTCACCCCGACGGCGCCCGTGGCCCGGGAGGCCCGCGCCGCGACGCTCGACGCGCTCGGTGGCCAGCACGACGCCGCGTGGCTGGCCGCGTTCGACGGCCTGCGGCGGTGCTTCCCGCGACTGGACGACTCCCCGTCGGCGGCGGCGCTGGACGCGGTCGCCGAGGTCGCGCGGTCCGCGGGCTGGTGGTGGCCGTACGAGAACGTCGTCCTGGTCGCCGAACGCCCCACCGTGCTGCACCGCGACGAGTCCGCGCGCCTGCACAACGGCGAGGGCGCCGCGCTGGCCTTCCCCGACGGCTTCGCGCTGCACGCGTGGCGCGGCATGCCCGTGCCGGCCGACTTCGTGACCACCCTCGGGCCGGCCGGCGGCGCGCTGAACGCCCAGCGGATCCGCGACGAGGACAACGCCGAACTCCGCCGCGTGATGCTGGAGATCTACGGCTACGACCGCTACCTCGCCGAGGTCGGCGCCCGCCCGCTGCACCGCGACGAGACCGGCGTGTTGTGGCGCATCGAACTGCCCGGCGACGAGCCGATCGTGATGGTCGAGGTGCTCAACTCCACGCCCGAGCCCGACGGTTCGGTCCGCGTCTACTGGCTGCGCGTCCCGCCGACCACGCGCACCGCCCGCGCCGGCGTCGCCTGGACCTTCGGCCTGACCGAACAGGAATACCGCCCGGCCCGGGAGACCTGAGCCGCCGGCGAGGCGACAGGCGGCGGAATCAACCGGTTTTCGCTCCGGCACCGGTCGGGGGTCGGGCCGGGCCGCCGTCCGGGCGCGGCCCGGTGCCGTACCCCGCCGGAACGCGCTCCAGGATCCCGCCCGCGAAGACGTCGTACAGCGGCAGCGCGTCCATGTGGACGTAGCCGATGTGGCAGTCGCACAGCGGGCGCGGGCACGGGCGGCGCCCCAGGGCCGCGCGGAACGAGCCGTCGTAGAGGTTGCCCAGCACCTCGGGTACGAAGTGGCAACGACGCACCACGCCGTCGCCGTCGACGCTGACCACCGTGTCCCCGGTCCGGCACGCCGCGCCCGCCGAGACGTGGGCGTGCCGGCTGAAGCCGAAGTGCGGGTCGAGGTCGGTCCACGCCGCGGCCTCGGCGTCGGTGTACGTGCGGCCCTCGGCGGCGTTCACCCACAGGTACACCTCGGCCGGCAGGTCGCCGCGCAACCTCCGGGCGGCATCCAGGTGTTCGGGCAGCCCGACGATTCCGACGGCGAAACGCACGCCGCGCGCGCGGAGTTCGCGGCAACGGCCGAGGAAGCGCTCGTAGGGGACCTGGTCCGGGTGATACGTCCCCCACAGCGCCAGCCGCCGCAGGTCCGCCGCCTCGGTCCACGACGGCCGGGCGCCCAGGTTGGTCTGCACGGCGACGCGGTCGACGTTTTGCAGGTGGGACAACTCGGCGAGGGTACGCCGGTACCAGGGCCGGACCAGTGCCTCGCCCCACGGCGTGAACAACACCGAGATCCGCTCCGGGGCCGCCGCGATCCAGCCCGCGAAGCGCGCCAACGCCTCGCGGTCGGCCAGCAGTCGCGCCCGCGAGTCGCGGCGTTTGGCGAACGGGCAGTAGCCGCAGTCGTAGTCGCAGGAGGCGAGCGGTCCGCGATACAGGATCGTCAACGGCCGCGCGGCTTCCCGGGCCGAGGCGAGGGAGAGCGACAGCGGCACGCTCATCGCGCCCGGTACCCGTCCATGAGCGCCGCCGTGGCCGCGGAGAACAGCGCCGGGCCGATGGCGTCGGACCAGCCCAGGCCGTCCTCGGTGAGCACGACGCGATCCGCGTCGACGCTCAACAGGCCGCCGTCGGCGAGGGGTTCCAGCGCCCGGGCGAAGTCCGCGACGGCGTCGGAGGCGTACCGGGCGCGATACTCCGCGACGTCCACGCCGTCGGCTTGGAGCAGCGAGGTCAGCAGGTACCGGCGTCGTTGCTCGGCCGCATCGAGGCGGTAGCCGAACCGGGCCCGGGAGAAGGCGTCCCGGTCCAGGGCCACGTACTCGTCGATGATGCCGCGGACCTCGCCCACGTTCACCGCGTAGTCGAACGAATAGTGCAGCTCGCTCGTGTACGACCGGGCCCCGCAGCCCAGGCCCACCATCCCGTCGCGCTGGCACCGGTACCCGGTGTCCGCGTCGGCCGGGGCACCGGCACGACGGAACATCCGCATCGACACCTGCTCGTAGCCGGCCGCACGCAGGTGGTCGCGGCCCGCACGATAGAGCGCGAGCCGGTCGTCGTCCCAGTCGGCGCGCGAGACGGCCCGTCGGCCCAGGCCCGTGAGCGGGCGCACGTACAGCGGGTACAGGTAGATCTCCTCGGGCCGCCAGGCGAGCGCCGCGTCGAGGGAGACGAGCCAACTGGCGGGCGTCTGGCCGTCGATGCCGTAGATCAGGTCGATGTTCAGCGTCGGGACGGCCGCCTCGCGGATCGCGGTGAGCGCCGCCTCGACCTCGGCGCGCTTCTGCGGTCGCCCGGCGGCCCTCGCCTCCGCGTCGAGGAACGACTGCACGCCGATGCTCACCCGGGTCGTGCCGTGCGCGGCCAGGACCGCGAGCCGGTCGGGCGTCGCGGTCGCCGGCGAGGTCTCCACGGACAGCGGCATGGATCCGAACTCGGCGCCCATCACCTCGGCGGCGATGCGGAACATCCGGGTCAGCTCGGCGGCTTCCAGATAGGTCGGCGTGCCGCCCCCGATCGCCCCGACCGCGAACCGCGCGTCGGGCACGGCATCGCGTACCGCGTGCGCCTGCCGCTCCAGCGCGTCCAGGTAGCGCGCCACCAACTCCTGCGGCGCGCCGGTGCGGGTGAACAGGTTGCAGAACCCGCAGCGCATCTCGCAGAACGGTATGTGCAGGTACAGGAACAGCGCGGACAGATCCTGCCCCGCCCACACCTCGCGCAACGCGGGCGCGGGTTCGAGCGGCCGGTAGGCGGTCTTGTGCGGGTACGAGTAGACGTATCCGGTGTACGGGGACCCGATGGCCACGGACGGGGCCTCGGCGGCGGTCGGGGCCATGGACGGGTACCTCCGGACGTGCGACGGGTGGTGCGGCGAACCCCGCGAGCCTAGGCGGCGGGCCCGACACGGCGGGCACCCGGGCCCGACACGGCGGGCACCCGGGCCCGACACGGCGGGCACCCGGGCCCGACACGGCGGGCACCCGGGCCCGACACCGCCGCCGGCCGGGCCCGTTCCGTCCGCCCGCGCCCGCGCTCACCACTGGCCGGGGGCGAGGGTGAAGTGGGCGTACGGGACCGTCCACACCACCTCGTGGCCGAGTCGATGGCCGGTGTAGCCGTCCTCGCCGTAGGCCGTGCCGTGGTCGGACGTGACGATCGCGAAGCACGGACGGCGGCCGCTCATCGCCCGGAACAGCCGGCCGATGTGCCGGTCCACGTACTCCAGCGCCGCGGCGTGCGTCTCCCGGGTGTCGCCGTCGGCCGGGTCGGCGCCCGCCAGGTGGAACCAGTTCGGCTGGTGCAGCGCCGAGACGTTGACCAGCAGGAACAACCTCCGGTCGGGCTCCAGCGCACCCACCACCCGCTCGGCGCACGCGACCTGGGCCTCGAACGAGGTCGGTGAGGCGACGCCGAGTTCCGGATCCCAGTGGCTCTCCGCGAACATGCCGGGCAACACCGAGCCGAGCGCGCCCCGCTTGTCGAAGAACCCGACGCCGCCGATACAGGCCGTGTGGTAGCCCGCCGCGGCCAGCGCGGTCGGCAGGTCCGCGTCGTCGAAGACCCATGTGTGCGGCGCGGTCGACTCGCTCCCGCCGAACCGGGCGGCGAACAACCGCGGATGCGGACCCCGGCCCACCGGCGTCGGCAGGAAGCCGGCGAGGAAGGCGGTGTGCGCGGCGAACGTGAAGCTCCCCGGCGTGTGCCGGCGCTCCCACCGGCCGTCCGGGAGCACCCGCGCCAGGTTGGGCAGGCGCCCCGCCGCGACGAGTTCGGCGGCGACGTCGTAGCGCAGCGTGTCCAGGGTCACCATCAGCAGGTCGTGCCGGCCGACGACGGCGTTCATGTCCACAGGCGCGGACCGGCCGACGCGATCCCCGGGTTCGGGCGATGGTGGTGTCGTCATCTCGGGCACGGAACTCGATCCTCGTCTCGTGGCGCCACCCCGGTGGTTCCGGCCGGCCGCCAACCCGCCATCAGGGCGTGGACCTGTTCCCCCCACGTGTCCCGACCCTGACGCAGCACACCCGGCAGCAGGTCCCCGAACGCGTTGACCTCACCCACGGCGTGCCGGCGCCGGTCCACCGCGAACAGCAGGTCGACGCCGACGTGCAGCGTACGGGGGAAACACCCGGCCGCCCGGACGCAGGTCGCCATCGCCCGCGCCCACGCCTCCTCCCCGACCGCGCCGCGCACCGCCGCGACGTCGCCGCGCGCGTTGCCCAGGTGCAGGTTCGTCATCGGCGACCGGCTCGACCGGGCGACGACGTGCGTGGCCCGTCCCGCGACGACCAGGACGCGCAGGTCGGTCGCACGCCCGTCCAGGGTCAGCTTCGGCAACCACGCCTCGACGTGCAGGCCGCCCGCGTCGCAGTCCGCGCCGAGCGCGTCCACGAGCGCCGCGATATCGGCCTCGTCCCGATATCTGCTGATCCGCAGCGAGTTGTACAGGGCGACGCCGCCCGCGTCGTGCACGAGTTCGACGGACGTCGTCGCCTGGACGCGCGTCGTCCCGTGCGTCTCCAGGGCCACCACACCGGACGCCGACGACCCGTGCGGCGGCTTGACGAACACCCGAGGGCAGCGCGCGTCGGCCATCCGCCGCCGCAGATCGGCGTACGAGCGCACCGGCGCCGCCCCGGGCCCGGTCAGCGCGGGCGGCAGCGCGACGCCGCCCGCCTCCAACAAGGCGTGCGCCCGGCGCTTGTCGAACATCACCGCGATCTCCCCGGCGTCGTTCACCGACCACGCTCCGGGGGAGGCCGCCACGGCCGCCTCGATCCGCCCGAGCGCGGCGACGAACGCGGCGTGCCGGGCGCTGCCGCCCTCGACCCGGAACGGGTCGGCGGGCGCGCCGCTCAGCAGCGTGTGCACGTCCGCGTCCTCGCCCGGCGAGTCGATCCGCACCGGCCCGGCGGGGAAGGCGAGCGGCTCCCCGGTGAGGACATCGCGCCAGGCGACCAGTCGCGGCTCGGGAAGCCCCGCGGCCTCGGCCGCCGCGGCGAACCCGACCACCCGGCGGTGGCCGGGATTGCCCACGACGGTGACGGCGGGACGTTCGCTCACGCCGCCACTCCCGCGCGGCGGGTCACTCGGAGACCTCGACGTAGCGGCCCGAGCCCCAGTCCCGCAGCTCCTCGGCGCGACTGATGTCGACGGTGACCCCGTGTGGGCGAAGCGTCTCGCGCAGGCGCTCGGCCATCGTGTCGGACACGAAGTGGTGGTTGATACGCAGCGTCTTCAGGTGGGTGAGCGGCTGGCCGGCGAGCAGCGCCTCGACGCCCTCGTCGCCCAGGGTCCCCATCGACAGGTCGAGGGATTCCAGACGGGCGGTCAGCGGCGCGGCGGCCACGGCCGCGGCCACCGCGTCCTGGATCTCACTGTTCATCAGGCCGAGCCGGCGCAGCGCCGGGACGCGTACGCCGGACAACAACTCCGCGAGGTCGTCGACGGTCGCGGTGCCGTCGTACTGGCTGACGCCCAGCCAGAGCTCCAGGTCCTCCAGCGCGGGGAGGTCGCAGAGGCCGATGGCGCCGACGAGGCGTGCGGACAGGCCGCCGCTCTCGAACCGCAGGGCACGCAGCGCGTCGTGCCGCAGCGGCTCCAGCGCCGGCGCGACATCCGGGTTGCCGTCGAAGGCGCCGCCCCGCACGACGAGTTCTTCGAGCCGCGGGTACGCGTGCAGCACCGGGGTGAGGGTGCCGATGTTCATCCACGAGATCTCGGACTCCTCCTGGACGACGTCGCCGAGGAACAGGTGACGCAGATTCGGGAACCGGTCCGCGTGCTCCACCAGGAGTTCGAGCGCGGGACTCTCGGCGGACAGGTCGTCGGTCCAGCACCCACACAGCAGCGCGGTGACCCGGGTGGTGTCCACGGTGTCGAGGAGGTACCGGAAGTCCTTCTCGAATTCGGCGTCCTCGTGTTCCCACGGGTCCACCCGGATCCGCCAGGCGACGGCGTCCGGCGGGTCGCCCGGCGTGGTCGACGTCGCGGTGGAGTCGAGGGGCCGGAGGTCGGCGACGGGGAGGCCGCCGAAGTGTGCGGTGAACTCGTAGAGTGACATGTGCTGTTCCTGGCTTCCGGGCGGGTTCGAACGGCCGGGCGGTGGGGTGCCTTCGGCCGGAGGGCGGTGTGCGGGTCGCTCACTCGGCGACGGCGATGTAGCGCCAGGCCTCCTCGCCGTCGTCGTCGGGCTGCTGCGGGTCGCCGAGGTCGAGCCTGAGGCCGGGTGTCGCGAGGGCCGCGGTGAGTCGCTCCCGCATGGCGGGGGTGATGAAATGGTGACTGAGATCCAGCACCCGCAGGTGTCCGAGGGGCTGGCCGAGGAGCAGCGCCTCGGCGCCCTCGTCGCCCAACGCGCCCATGGACAGGACCAGTTCGGTCAGCCGCCCGAGGACGGGGGACGCCGAGACCGCCGCCGCGACCTCGTCCTGGATCTCGCTGTTCATCAGGCCCAGCCGGGTGAGCGCGGGCAGGCCGCCGGCGCGCAGGATGCCCTCGATGTCGCGGACGGTCGCGTCGCCGCCGTACTCGTCGGTGCCCAACCACAGTTCCAGCGTGCGCAGCGCCGGGAAGGTGCTCGCGCCGACCGCGCGCACCACGCGCGCGGGGAGCCCGCCGGTGCGGAACTCCAGGTGCAGCAGGCTCTCGTGCCGCACGGGCTCCAGCACGAGGTCCTGGCCGCCCTGGACGATCAGCGTCTCCAGCCGGGGAAACGCCTCGAACAGCGGCGTGATGTCCGACTGGAGGATCCACGAGATCTCGTTCTCCTCCTGCGCGATGTCGCCGAAGTAGAGGTGGCGCAGCGCGGGCAGCCGGTCGGCGGCGTCGACGAGCGAGCGCACCGCCTCCTTCGAGTCCTCGCCCGGCTCCCACATGCCGACCAGCAGGGCGGTGACCCGCGTGGTGTCGACGGTGTCGAGGAAACGCGCGACGTGCTCGGTGAACTTCTCCGTGCTCCGATACCCCTCGATCCGCAGCCGCCACGCCGCGTCCGCCGCCGCGGGCAGCGGCCTCGCGTTCCTCGCCGCCGCGTTCTCGGCCCGCGTGGCCTTGCGGTTCGCCGACGGGGCGAGTTCGGCTATGGGCAGTCCGGCGAACCGCTCGTCGCCGTCGTAGTTCGACATGGGCCATGCCTACCAGAGCCCGGTGACCACGGGGCGGGGGGCCTACCAGTCGAGTCGGCCGCCGAGGCGCAATCGCAGCCACAACACCAGGCGTTCGTCCGGGTCGGCGAGATCGAATCCGAAGATCTCCGTGGCCCGGGACAGCCGGTAGCGGATGGTGTTCGGGTGTACGGACAGCAGCTGCGAGGCGGCCGCGACATCGCCGTCGGCGTCCAGGTAGGCGAGGATGGTCGACGCGTAGGTGGTGCCGTGTTCGAGGTCGTGGGCGCGGATCGCCGGTCCGAGTCTGCGGGGGACCACCTCGTGGGTGGCCAACATCCCGGCCAGCGCGGACAGTGTCGCGCCGGCCCACATCTCGTCGATCGAGGCCACCTGGCACGGCTGCGGCTCACCCGGCCGCTCGGACAGCGCCCGCAGCACCAGATCCGCGTCCGCGCGCGAACTCTCGATCGAGCGCAACTCCTGGACGAGCGCGCCGAGTCCGGCCCGGACCGGCACCCGCAGCGCGCTGTGTGCCCGCCGCGCGATGTAGGCGACGAGTTCGCGGTGCGCGTTCGGCGACGGTTCGCTCGGGAGCAGCGCGTACACCGTTCCGTCGATCAACGCGCAGCCGTGCCGGCCGTAGCGCGCCTCGCAGTGCAGGCTGACCAGGTCCGCGAGTCGGGTGGCCGCGTGTGCGGTGAGCGCGTCCTCGGCGTCGACCGAGGCGACGGCGAACGCGGCCATGGCGACGGGCAGGTTCGGGTCCAGACCGAGTTGTGGGGCCACCGCCGTGACACTGCTCGGGTCGGCGAGCAGTCGCCGCAGCAGGTCGGCGTACCTGCGCCGGACGGCGGATTCGGTGGTGCGGGCCGCGAGCAGGTGCAGCGCGACGTTGTCCGCCACATCGGACAGGGCCTGTTCGGCGGCGGAGTCCAGGTGTTCGCCGGCGTCGACGACCCAGATCGACCCCAACACCTCGCTGCCCACGCGCACGGCGACGCCGAGCCGGGGAAGTCCTCCGGGGACGGCGGGGAATCGGCAGGTGCGCCCGAGCCGGGTGAGCACCCGGTACTGCTCGTCGTAGGCCGGGCCGTCGGGCACCTGGAGGCCGAGGATGCCCTGCCGGCGGCCCTCGTCGACGGCCTGGCCGGGCAGGGTCGAGTAGGCGAGGATGCGCCGGTGCGGATCCTCGATCACGGTGGCTCCGCCGACCATGCCGGCGATCGCGTTGGCCAGCGCGAACAGGTCGCCGAAGGCGGGGGCGCCGGCGGCCTGTCCGAAGCGCACGGTGGGGGTCAGGGCCGAGGAGATCATGGCGTCCAGGTGGTGCCAGGCCACCGCCTCGTTGGCGGCCAGGAGCACGATGTCGGCCTGCCGGGCGGCCTCCACCAACGCGGTGACCGGCTCGCCGAAGCTCTTCACCACCACGCACGTGTACCCGGCCTGTGCGGCCGAGCCGATCAGGTCCATCGCCCGCGCCTCGTCCATCCCCACGCCGACGGCGAGCAGGATCGCGTCGGTGACCGGGGGGAGGGGGAGCGGGGCGCGTCGTTCGAGGATGAGTACGCCCGAGACCGGCACCGGCTTTTCCGGCGGTTCGGTCAACGGCCGCAACAGTGACGAGCCCAATACCTCCAGGACCTGTCCGAGATCGGGAACCCCGGTACCGAGCATTCTCACCTCTTTGGCCGGACCCACAAAGCATTCGGGGAATCTCTGGACCGGCGTCACATGCCCCCGGCCGATCCGGGCGCCACGCTTTCCGCATGCACAATTCGGCAGGCGTGCGGCGGGCACTTCCGGTGACCGTACCTGCTGTGACCCCATGGAGCGCAACCGACCGCGGCCGGCCGTGACGAGCCGAATGCCGCGGGTGACCGTCGACTGTTTGTCCGCTCGCCGATATCGAAATCCGTATCCGTCGGGCCCTATCGATTACGGCACACGTATAAGTGCTGCAGAAGGAGACATTGTGCGATACAGGACGAGTGCGGTCGTGGCCTTGGCGTGTGCGGCGTCTTTGTTGACGGTGCCGGCGAAGGCGAGTGCGGCGTCGCAGTGCGACACCACCCCCATCCGGACGGCGATGAAGGCATTGGAGGGTGTCGGCGCCACGGGGATGAGCGTGACGGTGAAGAGCCCGAACTGCGGGGTCCGAACGGGCGGCGTCGGTGTCGCCGATCGCGGAACGGGCCGCAAGGTCGTCGGCGACGAGCACAGCCGCATCGGCAGCGACACCAAGACCTGGACGGCCACGGTCGTGCTGCAACTCGTCGGGGAGGGCCGGATCGCCCTCGACGACACCGTGGACGACTACCTGCCGGGTCTGATCCGCACCAGGCTCTACGACGGGCGCACCATCACGATCCGACAGCTTCTGCAGCACACCAGCGGCCTGCCCGACTACCTGGACGCGCCGTTCTGGGAGGACGAGGACGCGCACCGCTGGGATCACATCGAGCCCCTGCAGACGGTCCGGCAGGCGCTCGCCCTGCCCAGGCCCGAGCGCGCGCCGTCGGGCTTCGCCTACTCCAACACGAATTACAACCTGGTCGGTCTGATCGTCAAGGAGGTCACGGGCCGCGGCATCGCCACCGAGATCGAGGAGCGGATCATCCAACCGCTCGGACTGTGCGAGACCCTGTGGGCCGGCGATCGCACCACCTTGCCCAAGCCGGAGTTGCGCGGCTACGCGCAGCGGGGCAAGACCCTGGTGGACCGGACCGAATGGAACACCTCGGAGGCCGACGCGTCGGGCGCGCTGATCTCCGACGGCGCGGACACCACCGCCTTTTGGACCGCGCTGTTGACCGGGAAGTTGCTGGCCCCGGCCCAACTCGCGGAGCTGAAGCGGACGGTCGCGGAGGACGTCGCGAACGAGCGCTACGGGCTGGGCGTCGAGCGCCACGAGCCCTACCCGGGCTTCGTGTTGTGGGGACACAGCGGCAGCATGTCCAGCGGCCACAAGTTCCGGAACGCCGTCACCGACGACGGCCGACGGGCGGTGACGCTGCTGATCGGTTCGGAGTCGTTCGACTCGGACCGGGTGGACGCCATCATGAGCAAGCTTCTACGCGACCTGCGCTGACGGCGACATCGTCGCGGCGGGGCCGGTTTCGGCCCCGCCGCGACGACGCGTGATCGGTGGTGCGTTCAGGCGGTACGGTCCGTCGCGGCGCCCTCCCAGGCGAGGTAGCGCTCGACGGAGCGGCGCAGGACCGCGTTGCCGTCGGCGGTGACCACGCGGTCCCACCAGGCGCCGTAGACGCGTTCGAAGCGGTGGCGGCCGAGGAGTTCGGCGGCGTGGCGGACGGCGTCGGGGTGTTCGGGGATGTGGTTGGCGTAGCTGTGCATCACGGTGATCCAGCGGCAGTCCGGGCAGACGTTGAGGACGTCGCCGGAGAACAGCGCCCCGCCGCCCGCGCTCCAGTGCAGGACGGCGCTGCCCGGGAAGTGGATCCTCGGGTTGATCAGCGTGAGTTCGTCGGTCAGCCGGTGGGTTTCGCCGGACCAGAAACGCAGCGCGGGGTCGGGGCGCCCGACCCAGGAGCGATCCGCTTCGTGCAGGTGCACGGGTGCGTCGAAGGCGTGCGCCCACTCGACCATCACGGAGTAGAAGTGCGGGTGGCTGATCGCGATGGCGGTGATGCCGCCGAGGTCGGCGACGGCCTCGACCATGGAGTCGTCCAGGTAGGGCGGGCAGTCCCAGAGGATGTTGCCCTCGGTGGTGCGCAGCAGCAGTGCGCGTTGGCCGATGGCGATGGACTCCGTGGTGCCGATGCCGAGGACGTCGGGGCCCTGCTCGGCGAACCTCGCGGTGTGGCCCGCGGCGTGCAGCTCGGCGAGGGTGGTCCACCGCTGGCCGGCGACGGGGACGTACTGCCGGTCGTCCCGACAGACGGGGCAGTCGGGACGGGGGCCGGCGTACTGGGTGCCGCAGGCGGTGCAGATGGGGAGACGGGCGCCGGGAAAGGCGCGCCGGGCGGATGTGGCGGCCGGCGCGTTGTCGACGTCAGGCACGGGTGCCGGCGGCGAGGTCGGTGGTCGGGTGGGCCTGGGTGGGCCGCCAGCCGAGCAGGCGCGTGGCGCGCTCGCCGGAGACGGTCTGGTCGAGCGCGAGCGCCTCGGCGAACGGGAACCCGAGGGCTTCGGCGGCCTGTTCGACCGGCCAGGGCTCGGCGCGGCCGACACCGCCGGCGGCGACGTCGACGGCCGCGGCGAGCGCCGGGGTGGCGACGGCCTGGACGGCGACGCCGTGCCAGAGGGTGCCGGCGTCGGCCTTGGCGAGGACGAGCGCGTACAGGGCGGCGAGGTCGTCGATGTGGACCATCGGCCAGCGGGTGCCGGGCGTTCCGACGTAGCGGCCGGTGCCGTGCTCCTTGGCCCAGCCGAGCATGAGGGCGGGTATGCCGCCGCCGTGGCCGTACGCGATGCCGGGGCGGATGACGGCGCTGCGGACGTCGTCCCGGGCGGCGGCCAGGACCTGCTGCTCGATGCGGGGGCGGTAGCCGACGATGTCGATCGCGTCGGTGGGGGCGTCCTCGTCGACGGCGTGGTCGCCGGTGGCGCCGAGCACCCAGATGCCGCTGGTGTAGACGAAGGCGCGGCCGGTGCCGTGCAGCGGTGCGGTGAGGGCGTCCACGGCGGCGGCGTCGGCCTGTTCGTCGCCGGTGGGAGTGGCGAGGTTGACGACGGCCTCGATGTCGTCGGTGACGGCGTCGATGAGGCTGTCCGGGTCGGTGAGGTCGCCGAAGCGCGCGTCGACGCCGGGCTCGGAGGGGGTGCCGGTCTTGAGGAACGGGACGACGGTGTGGCCGTCGTCGATGAGGCGGCGGGTGACGGCGGTGCCGATGTAGCCGGTGGAGCCGAGGACGAGGACCTTCATGGTGTGCCCCTGGTGCGTGTGGGTCCGTGGGCCGATGTGGTGATCGGCGTTGCGAGCACGACGGTAGGCGCGCGCGGGGCGCGGCGGATCCGTCGAATGACCGGGGTGGATACCGGGTTGCCGGGGTGTTGTCGATCCTCGCGAACGCCGTTGCGATCCCGGGCGTGCGCGGTCAGGCGGTCGGCCAGTCGAGGGTGCCCAGCGCGGCGCGGGAGGTGATGCCGAGCTTGGGGTAGGCGTTGGAGAGGTGGTAGCCGACGGTGCGGGGGCTGAGGAACAGGCGGGCGCCGATGTCGCGGTTGCTGAGCCCGGTGGCGGCCAGACGGGCGACGTGCAACTCCTGCGGGGTGAGCCGCGTGGTGGCGTCGGTGTGGCCGCCGGTGTCGACGGGGCCGGCCGCGGGGGCGCCGGCGGCGCGGAGTTCGGCGGCGGCGCGGTGCTGCCACGGGCCGGCCCGGAGCGTTTCGAAGGCGGTGCGGGCGGCCGTGAGGTGGGTGCGGGCGGCGGCGCGCCGACGGTTGCGGCGCAGCCATTCGCCGTAGAGGAGTTCGGTGCGGGCGGCTTCGAAGGGCCGGCCGTCGCCGCGGTGGGCTTCGAGGGCGGACCGGTACAGGTCGCCGGCGGTGTCGTCGGCGGCGAGGAGGGCCCGACAGCGCAGCGCGACGGCGTGCGCCCACGGGGTGCCGGTGCCGTGCGCCCACGTGGTGAACCGCTCGGCGGTGCGCCGGGCTTCGTCGGGGCGGCCGAGGCGGGCGGCGGCCTCGACGTGGTCGGCCAGGCCGTGGATGGCGACGGCGACGTGGGCGCGGGGGCCGTCGGCGATGTCGGTGAGCCGGGTCAGCGCGGTTTCGTGGCGGCCCCGGCCGAGGTCGAGGAGGGCTTCCGCGCAGGCCGTCCAGACGGCGGGCCCGCCGCCGGCGCCGGCGTGGCGGGCGGCGGCGTGATACCCGTCCTCGTCGCCGTCGATCGCGGCGAGGACGGCGAGCACGCCGTGGAGCATGGCCTCGTGGTGGTGGTTGGCGGTGCTTCGGGCGATGTCGAGGCCCTCGACGGCGGTGCTGTGCGCGTGCTCGTGGCGGCCGAGGAACAGCCGGCAGCGGGCGAGCCGGAGCAGCAGCGTGGGCAGGATGCCGATCGCACCCTGCTCGCGGGCCCGCCGTTCGAGGACTTCGGCCCGGTCGTGCACGCCCCGGTAGTCGCCGAGGAGCATGTCCCAGCCCTGGAGGCGGGTTTCGTCCGCGAGCGGGCGGGTGTCGCCCGCGGCCCGCGTGCCGTCGGTGAAACGGCGCAGGAGGGGGTGGCCGGCCTCGGGGTTTCCGGTGGCGAGGTGGTGGAGGGCGAGGGCGCCGGTGTGCGCGGGGCCGGCGCCGAAGTCGAGGCCCGCGAGCGTGTCGAGGATGCCGGTGGTGGCGCCGGCCGGATCCGGGGTGTCCCAGGCGGCGGCGACGGCCTCGAAGAGGATTCCGGCGGCGGTGTCCGGGTCGTGTGGCGCAGTGGCGCGGGCGGCCTCGACGAGGATGAGGCGGGCGGCGTCGGGGCGTCCGGCGGTGTGTTCGACGGTGGCGCGGATCGACGCGAGCCTGGCGGTCACCGCCGGACCGTCGGCGTACGGCGCGGCGGCCTCGGCGAGCGCGGCGGCGGTCTCGGGCCGGCCCGCCTCGGCGGCGGCGAGCGCGGCCTGGGTGAGCCGGTGGGCGCGCCGTCGCGGGTCTTCGGTGAGTTGGGCCGCTCGCCGGTACGCGGTGGCGACCGTCGCGCGCCCACCTCGGGCGCGGAAGTGTTCGGCCGTCTCCTCGAGCCGGTCGGCCACGGCGGCGTCGTGGCCGACCGTGGCGGCGGCCAGGTGCCAGGTCTGCCGGTCGCGGTCGCTCTCGGGCAGCGCCGCGGCGAGCGCGTGGTGGGCGGCGTTGCGCCGGCCGAGGGTGGCGCCGTGATAGGCCGCCGCGCGGGCGAGCGGATGGTGGAACGCGAGATGTGTCGGGGTGAGGTGGATCAGCCCCGCCTGTTCGGCCGGTTCGAGATCGTCGGGCACGGCGCCGAGTTCGCGTCCCGCGCGCAGTACGAGGGCGGGGTCGCCGGTGTCGTCGGCCGCGGCGAGGGTGAGGAGGGTGCGGGTGGCGGCGGGCAGGGTCGCGATGCGTTCGTCGTACAGGCGTCGCACGCGCCAGGACGCGGGCAGCACGGCGATCTCGTGGTCGTCGAGCAGGTCCGCCTCGGTGCGCAGGCCGGGCGTGAGCGCGGCGGCGAGTTCGACCAGGGCGAGCGGATTCCCGGCCGCCCGGCGCAGCAGCCTGCGGCGCACGGCCGGGGTGAGACCGGGGGCGTGCCGGTCGAGCAGCGCGGTGCCGGCGTCGTCGTCGAGCGGCTCCAGACGGTGCACGGGCAGCCCCGGCGCGTCGAAGTCGGCCGACCCGTCGCGCGCGGCGAAGACGATCGCCACGGGCTCGGCCGCGAGCCGGCGCGCGGCGAACAGCAGGGCGTCGGCGCTCTCCTGGTCGAGCCAGTGGGCGTCGTCGACGAGCACGAGCAGCGGCTGCTCGTCGGCGAGTTCGCCGAGCAGGCTGAGCGCGGCGGCGCCGACGAGGAACCGGTCGTAGTCGCCCGGCGCGGCCGGATCGGCGGCGGTCCCGTGCACGGCGTGGCGCAGCGCCTCGGCCTGATGCCGGGGGAGCCGGTCGGCCAGATGCAGCGCCTCCCGAAGCACGACATGCAGCCCCGCGTACGGCAACCGAGCCTCCGACTCGACCCCGGCCCCCCGCAACACCCGCACCCCACCCACCCCATCGGCGCCACGCACCACACGCCCCCCGGCCCCGGCCTCCGCCCCGGCACCGCGCGGCACGCGCACCGCGGTCTCGGCATCGTCGCCACGCGGCACGCGCGCCCCGGTCCCGGCCTCGTCGCTGCGCGCCACACGCACTCCGGCCCTGGCCTCGGTCCCGGCACCGCGCGGCACGCGCACCGCGGCCTCAGCGTCGTCGCCACGCGGGAGGCGCACCCCGGTCCCGGCTTCCACGCCGGCGCCACGCACCACGCGCGCCCCGGCCCCGGCCTCCGCTCCGGCACCGCGCGGCACGCGCACCGCGGTCTCGGCATCGTCGCCACGCGGCACGCGCGCCCCGGTCTCGGCCTCGTCGCTGCGCGCCACGCGCACCCCGGTCCCGGCCTCCGCCCCCGCACCGGGCGGTACGCGCATCGCGGTTTCGGCGGCGGCGTCGAGCAGGGCGCTCTTTCCGGTCCCGATGTCGCCGACCAGCACGACCGCGCCCCCGTGGCCCCGGGCCGCGGCGCGGACCAGGGCTTCGAGGGCGGCGATGTGGGGTGTTCGTCCGTGGAGCACGAAGGTCAACTTATCCGGGGCCCGCGGCCCCGCCCGCACGGGTGTTACCCACGAGTCGGCGTCACCCGTGCCGGCGTGGCCGCGCCGGTGTCCTGCGGGGCCTGCTCGGCGGTGTTCTCCGGGTGATGGCAGGCCACCTGTTGCCCCGGCCGCAGTTCCTCCAACGTCGGCTCGGCCGTCGTACAGACCCACGTCGCCTTCCAGCACCGGGTATGGAAGCGGCAGCCGCTCGGCGGGTCGATCGGCGAGGGCACGTCGCCTTCGAGCCGCACGCGCTCGCTCCGGTCCCTTCGGCGCCGCGGGTCCGGGATCGGGACGGCCGACATCAGCGCCTTGGTATAGGGGTGCATCGGCGCCCGGTAGAGCGGTTCCCGGTCGGCGAGTTCGACGATCCTGCCGAGGTACATCACCGCGATCCGGTCCGAGACGTGCCGGACCACGGACAGGTCGTGCGCGATGATCACGTAGGTCAGGCCCAGTTCGCGCTGCAGGTCGTCCATGAGGTTGACGACCTGGGCCTGGATCGACACGTCGAGCGCCGACACCGGCTCGTCCGCCACCACCAGCTTCGGCCTGAGGGCCAGCGCGCGGGCGATGCCGATGCGCTGGCGCTGACCGCCGGAGAACTCGTTCGGGTAGCGGTTGTAGTGCTCGGGACTGAGGCCGACCACCGACAACAGTCGCTGTACCTCCTTCTTGACGCCGCCCTCGGGCTCGACCCCCTGGAGCCGAAACGGGGCGCCGATGATCGTGCCGGTGGTGTGGCGCGGGTTCAACGACGAATACGGGTCCTGGAAGATCATCTGCACGTCCCGGCGCAGCGGGCGCATGCCCCGCACGCCGAGGCGGGTGATGTCCTCGCCCTCGAACTCGATCGTGCCCGAGGTCGGTTCGAGCAGGCGGGTGATCAGCCGGCCCATAGTCGACTTGCCGCAGCCCGACTCCCCCACCACACCCAGTGTTTCGCCCGAGCGCACCTCGAAGTCGATGCCGTCGACGGCGCGCACCGCGCCGGCCCGGCGCCGGAAGAGGCCCTTGTGGATCGGGAAGTGCTTCTGCAGCCCGGCCACCTTCAGCAGGACCTCGCCGGGCACGGCGGCCTCGGCGCGGCCGACCTTACCGCCGGTGTCCAACGCGCCGACCCCACCGGCCCGTTCGCCGTCCCCTCGCACAGGGTTGCTCACTGCGTCGTCCTCCGCGTTCTCGCTCACGACCTCGGCGCAATCTCTTCGGTCCGGATCCGCTCCCGCTGCTCCCGGGTCAGGTGGCAGGCGACCCAGTGCCGCTCGCCGACCTCGGTGGGTTCGGGGCGGATCGTGCGGGTGACGTCGTCCTTCGGCACGTCCGCGTACGGGCAACGCGGGTGGAAGGCGCAGCCGGACGGCAGGTTGATCAGGGACGGCGGGGAGCCCTCGACCGGGACGAGCCGGTCCTGCTGCTCACGGTCCAGGCGCGGCATCGAGCCGAGCAGACCCCAGGTGTAAGGGTGCCTGGGTTCGTGGAACACCCGTTCCGCCGGGCCGCGTTCGACGCAGCGGCCGGCGTACATCACCAGGATGTCGTCGGCGAGTTCGGCGACGACGCCCAGGTCGTGGGTGATCACGATGACCGCGGAGCCGAACTCCTTCTGCAGATCCACGACGAGGTCGAGGATCTGCGCCTGGACGGTGACGTCGAGGGCGGTGGTGGGCTCGTCCGCGATGAGCAGTTCGGGGTTGTTCACCAGGGACATCGCGATCATCGCGCGCTGGCGCATGCCGCCGGAGAACTCGTGCGGATAGGCGTCGACCCGCTTGTCCGGCTGTGGGATGCCGACCCGGTCGAGCATCTCCACCGCCCGTTTGCGGGCGGTCTTCCTGTCGACGTCGTGGTGGATCCGGTACGCCTCGACGATCTGCCGGCCGATCGTGTAGTAGGGGTGCAGCGCGGACAGCGGATCCTGGAAGATCATCGCCATCCGGCGGCCCCGCAGCCTGCGTACGTGTTCGGGTCCGGCCGACAACAACTCGGTGCCGTCCAGCCAGATCTCGCCGGAGATCCGCGCCTTGCGCCTGCCGTACCGCCCGGTCGTGTGCAGGCCCATGATGCCGAGCGAGGTCACCGACTTGCCGGAGCCCGACTCGCCGACGATGCCCAGGGTCCGGCCCTTCTCCAGGTGGAAGCTGAGCCCGTCGACGGACTTGACCAGGCCGTCGTCGGTCGGGAAGTGCACCCGCAGGTCGCGCACGTCCAGGAAGGGGCGCGGCGCGGTCGAGGCGCCGGCGGGCCGGTCGGATACGGCGGTGCTCGGGTCGGAGGTGGTCATGCGAGCCTCACTCGGGGGTCGATCACGGCGTAGAGCACGTCCACCAGGAGGTTGGCCAGCAGCACCGAGAGGGAGGTGATCAGGACGACGCCCAGGATGATCGGCAGGTCCTGGTTCCGGATGGCGTTCAGCACGGCCTGCCCGAGGCCGGGCAGGTTGAACGTCGACTCGGTCAGGACCGCGCCGCCGATGAGCGCGCCGAGGTCCATGCCCAGCATGGTCAGGACCGGCGTCATCGTGGAGCGCATGGCGTGCTTGCCGATGACGGTCCGCTCAGGCAGGCCCTTGGCGCGCGCGGTACGGATGTAGTCCTCGCCCAGGACCTCCATCATGGTGGCGCGGGTGATGCGCGCGTACATCGCCGCGTACAGGAAGGCCAGGGTGATCCACGGCAGGATCATGCCGCCGAACCAGCCGCCGGGATCCCGGCCGAACGGCACGTACTGCGCGTCGAGCCACTCGAGTCCGAACGCGAAGGTCGCCAGGGAGAGCATGCCGGTGAAGTAGATGGGCAGGGACACCCCCGCGAGGGCGGCGACCATCGCGCCGCGGTCCCACAGGCTGCCGCGCTTGAGCGCGGAGAGCACGCCCGCTGCGACACCGAAGACCAACCACAACACGGCGGCGCCGAGCGCGAGTCCCAGGGTCACCGGGAAACGGTCGGTCAGCACCGGCCAGACGGCCTGTTCGCTCTTGAACGAGTAGCCGAAGCACGGCGCGGAGCAGTGCACGACATCGCCGCCGGTCGAGTAGGTGCGGCCCGCGAAGACGCCCTTGAAGAACTCCCACGCCTGGACGTGGATGGGCTCGCTCAGGCCGAGCTTGTCCCGCACGGCCTCGACGGCGGCGGGGTCGGCCTGCTTGCCCACGAAGCTCGTGGCGATGTCGACGCCCGTCCATTCGGGGACCAGGAAGAAGATGCCGAAGACCACCATGATGATGACCACCAGCATCACTGCGGCGGCGAACAGCCGCCTGATCAGGTAAGTGAGCACAGCTGACGGCCCGCGGTCATGCCGCGCCGGCCTTCACCTGCCTTTCGTGCCGTTCGACGGGTGGCCGGGGTTCACTGGGAAGTCTTCGACGGATTCGCGGAGTTCACAGACTTCGCGGACTTCGCGGACTTCGTGGAGTTCAGACCGAGGCTGACGAAGTCGTAGCCGTTGTAGGCGTCCGTCATGTAGACGTTGGCGAGTCGCCCGCCGCGCCAGTTCAGATACTTCTCGTACGTGAAGGGCAGGTAGTACCCGCCCTCCATGACCCTGTGGTTGATCTGCGCGGCGATCCGGCCCTTGTTGCCCTCGTCGGGCTCCTTGGCGTAGGCGTCGAAGAGGTCGTCGATCGTCCGGTCCTTGATCAGGGCGTAGTTGACGTTGCCGCTCTCCAGCACGTACTTGCCGTCCCACAGCGGCCGGCCGAAGCCCTGGACGGACGGGAAGTCGGCGGCCCAGCCGTCGATGACGATGCCGTAGCCCTTCTTCGCCACGTTGTCGGGGCTGCCGACGATGCCGGAGGTCTGCGAGCCGTCGTACTGGTCGATCTGCGCGTCGATGCCGATCTTCTTCAACGACGCCTGCAGGGACTGGGCGGTGGCCACCTCGACCGGCTTGTTGTTGCGTACGGCGATGGTGGTGGTGAAGCCGTCCGGCTTGCCGCAGGCCGCCAACTCCTGCTTGGCCTTGGCGACGTTGCCGTTGCGGTCGGCGCCCGCCATGTCGTATGGGTCGTACGTGACGCCCTGGGCGCCCGGGACCGACGGCGGCAACATGTTGGTCCCGATGTCGCCGCCGGCCACGGGGCCGCCGCGCGCGGTCTGCAGGGACACGTGGTCGGCCCCGTGGATGACCGCCTTGCGGCAGTGCTCGTTGTCGAACGGCTTCACGTTCTGCGGGAAGGTCGCGTAGCGGACGTAGCCGGAGAGCGGGTTGTCCAGGTTGCCCTTGTGCTGCTTGAGCGCGGTCTGGCGGCCCTGCGGCGACAGGCCGGACTGGCCGAGATCCAGGTCGTAGTCGCCGGCGATCAGCCGCTGGTCCATGTCGTTGGCGTTGGAGAAGAACTTGACACTCACGGCGTCCGGGTAGGCCTTGCGGACCGGGTCCGAGGCTTCCTTCCACTGCGGGTTGCGGACCAGTTCCAAGCCCTTGCCCGGCTCGTACGACTCGAACCGGTACGGGCCGCTGGAGAACGGGCGCAGGCCGTACTTGGACTTGGTGTCCTTGTCCTGGCGCACCGGGGAGGCCGACGGGATCGCGAGCATCTGTGGGAAGTCGCTGTTGGGTTGCGGCAGACGGAAGACGATCGTCCTGTCGTCGGGTGTCTCGATCGTCTTCAGGCCGAGTTTGTCGGCGGACTCGTCCTGGTAGGGGCCGTGGTACTCGCCGTCGGGGTCGAGGACGTCCTTGAGGTAGACCGGACCGCCCGACAACACGTCCTGCGCCCACTGGCGTTCGATGCCGTACTTGACGTCCTTGGTGGTGATCGGCTTGCCGTCCTCCCACGTGACCCCGTCGCGCAGGGTGAACGTGTACGTCCTGCCGTCGTCCGAGACCCTGCCCCCGTCGGTGGCGAGGTCGGGGGTCAGCGTGGCGCCCGCCTTGCCGGGCTCGGTCTTGTAGGTGACCAGTTGGCGGCTGTAGAAGCGCATGAAGTTCCAGGCGAAGCCGTAGTAACTGCGGGTGGTGTCCCACGAGTCGCCGTCCTGGGTGCCGGCGAATCTCAGGGTGCCGCCCTTCGTCGTGGCGGCGTTCACGACCTTGGTGGTGGCGGCGTCGTAGCCGGCCGCGCTCGCCTTGTCGCCGCCACCGCCGCCGCACGCCGTCGTGGTCAGCAGTCCTGCGACCACGGCCGCGGCGGCCAGTGCCTGCGTGCGTCGCCCTGGGGCGTGTCGGATAGTCACGATCTCGGATCCTCCGGATTGCGTGCGGGACCCCGGGTGAAGTGCCTCGGGTCGCCTCGGGTGGCCTGGGGTACGGCGGTTCAGCGCGAGCCCTTGGGGTCGAGCGCGTCGCGCACGCCGTCGCCGAAGAGGTTGAAGGCAAGAACGGTGGTGAAGATGGCCGCGCCCGGAACGATCATGTACAGCGGATCCGAGTCGTAGTAGTCGATCGCGTTCGAGAGCATCTGTCCCCACGAGGCGGTGGGCGGCTTGACGCCCACACCCAGAAAGCTGAGCGCGGCCTCGGTCAGGATGTTCGTGGGGATCATCATCGTCGTGTAGACGACGATCGGGGCCACGAGATTGGGCAGCAATTCCTTGGCCAGGATGTGGAAACGCCCGGCACCCAGCGCTCGGGCGGCCTCCACGTACTCGCGCTCGCGCATCGACAACGTCTGGCCGCGCACCACGCGCCCGATGTAGGGCCATCCGAAGAAACCGATGACCAGGATCATCACGAAGACGCGGACGCTCGAACCGGTCATGCCCAGCATGTCGTTCGGCATGACCGAGACCAGCGCGATGATGAACAACAGCTGTGGGAAGGCGAGCAGACCGTCCATGACGCGGCTGACGGCCGCGTCCACCCAACCGCCGAAGAAGCCGGCCACAATCCCCAGGACCGTGCCCAGGACGACCGCCACCAGGGCGGACAGGAAGCCGACGAGCAGCGAGATCCGGGCGCCGTGGAGGATACGGGCGAGGATGTCCCGGCCGTTGACCGGCTCCACGCCCAGCAGGTGCTCGCCGCTGATGCCGCCGAGGGATCCCTTGGGAGTGCCGAACAGCGGGTCGATCGTGTCCTCGTGGAAGACGTCCGGATCCTGTCCGATCAGGTTCGAGATCACCGGCGCGAACACCGCGATCACGACGAGCGCGAGGATGACGGCGCCGCCCGCCAGGGCCAACCTGTCCCGCCTGAGCCGATCCCAGGCGATCCGCGCCGGCGAACGGCCCTGTACGGGCTCGCTGTTGCCCCCGACCGCCGCCGCTTCGTCGACCGCGCCGGGGGCCGCCGCGACCGGGCTCGGGGCCGCCTTCGCGGTCGGCTCGTGCAATGGTGCCGTCATCTGACAGGGACCCCTCTCGACCGGCGCCGGCCGGACCGTAATGGATGCGCACGGGCGCGGGACGAGCACACCGCGCCGCGGAGCTCGGCCATCGGGACCGGAGCGCGGATTCGCCACCGCTCACACCGGCACTTCCCGCGGGGCGGGACGGGCCCGCCGTACGTTTGCCGGATTGTGCCTGCGGAAAGCGTGGCCCCTGGATCCGCCGGAGGCATGTGATGCCCGTCCAGAGATTCCTCGAATGCTTTGTATGCCCGGCCAAAGAGGCGCGCCGGCGCGATACCGGGGGTCCGGATCCCGGAAAACTCCCGGAATTAACGGATACGCGCGCGCCCGAACCGCGCGCGGGCACGGGAATACCGAATCTCCGGCGCGCGGGAATTCCGCCGCGCGGCCGACCCGCCCCGATTGTTCCGGCGTACAAATCGGCGGGCGTATCCCGGTAGCCCGAAACAAAGGCGCCGGAACCCCGCCGGTTCTAACCTGCCGAAGTGACGTGAACGCGTTCGGCCACGGCCCACCGCGGCGGACGGCTTCCGCGCGGCCCGATACGGCAACCACCCCGCCGGGGTGGGGTATTGCGCCCGACGCCCCCGTGCGCGGCCGGCCGCGCCGCGCACACCGATCACCCACATGCCCTCACCGCCACCGTGCCGGCCCCTGCCCGGCCGCCGGCCCACCCAGTCGGAGCACTGCGATGAACGGATCCACAATCCGAGAACTGCGCATGATGGAGGACCTCGATGCGGTGAGCCTCCTCTATGCCGGCATCTGGGGGTCCCGACCCGGCAACTCACCCATCTCCGCCGAGGTCCTGCGGGCACTCGCGTACACCGGGAACTACGTGGCGGGAGCGTACGAGGACGGTCGTCTGGTGGGAGCGTCGGTCGGCTTCTTCGGCGAACCCGTCGGCACCAGCCTGCACTCGCACATCACCGGCTCCGTGGTGGGGCGCGGCGTGGGCCTCGCCCTCAAGATGCATCAGCGCCAGTGGGCGCTCGCCCATCGACTACGCCGCATCACCTGGACCTACGACCCGCTCATCCGCCGCAACGCCCACTTCAATCTGACCAAACTCGGCGCACTGCCGGAGGAGTACGTGCCGTCCTTCTACGGCGCGATGCACGACACCATCAACGGCGGCGACGAGTCCGACCGGGTCCTGGTCGCCTGGGACCTCACCGCGCCCACCCCGCCCGCAGCGGTCGAACCGCCGCTCGGCGCCGCCCACGGCGTGCGCAATCACCAGGGCCGCCCGGAGACCGCCTCGACCGACGCCGAGACCGTACTCGTCGACCTCCCCGACGACATCGAGGCGCTGCGCCTCACCGACCCCGGCACCGCCCGGGCCTGGCGGCTGGCCGTACGGGCCACCCTGGGCGGTCTGCTCGCCGAAGGCGCCCGCGTCGTCGGCTTCCACGAACGCCGCCGCTACGTGGTGCGACGCGGCACCGCCACCACCACCCGTGTCCGCCCCCCGGTACAGGAGCACCAGTCATGAAGACGAAGATCAACGGCATCGAACTGCGTCGGATCGCGATGCCGCTCGTCACCCCGTTCCGCACCTCCTTCGGCGTGGAGACCACCCGCGACGTGCTGCTGGTCCGTGTCGTCACCGCCGACCACGAAGGGTGGGGCGAGTGCGGGGCCATGTCCGAGCCGCGCTACTCCTCCGAGTACGTGGACGGCGTCCAACACGTGCTGCGCCGGTTCCTGATCCCCGCCCTGCCGAAGGACGGCCTGGACGTGCACGAGCCGGCCCGGGTCATGGCGCCCTTCACCGGCCACCGCATGGCGAAGTCCGCGCTGGAGACGGCGGTGTTGGACGCGCGTCTGCGCGCCGCCGACGAGTCCTTCGGCTCCTACCTGGGCGCTGCGCGGGACCGGGTGCCCTGCGGCGTCTCGGTCGGGATCATGGACTCCGTGCCCGAACTCCTCGACGCCGTGGAGGGGTACATCGCCGAGGGCTACGTGCGGATCAAGCTGAAGATCGAGCCCGGGTGGGACCTCGCTCCGGTACGCGCGGTGCGCGAGCGCTTCGGCGACGAACTGCCGCTGCAGGTCGACGCCAACGCGGCCTATACCCTCTCGGACGCGCAACACCTCGCCGCACTGGACGACTTCGGCCTCCAGCTGATCGAACAGCCCCTGGCCAACGACGACCTGGTCCGGCACGCCGCGCTGGCCAAGCAGCTGCGCACCCCGATCTGCCTGGACGAATCCATCACGTCCGCGGCCGACGCGGCGGCGGCCATCTCCCTCGGCGCCTGCTCCGTCGTCAACATCAAGCCGGGGCGCGTCGGCGGCTATCTCGAAGCCCGCCGCATCCACGACCTCGCCCGGGCCCACGGCGTCGCCGTCTGGTGCGGCGGGATGCTGGAGACCGGCCTCGGCCGCGCCGCCAACGTGGCCCTGGCCGCGCTGCCGGGCTTCACCCTCCCGGGCGACACCTCCGGGTCCGGCCGATACTTCGCCACGGACATCACGAAGCCTTTCGTGCTCTCCGACGGTCACCTCGACGTCCCCACCGCCCCCGGCCTCGGTGTCGAACCCCTGCCCGACATCCTCGACGCGGTGACCACGTCGGTCGAGTGGATCAAGATGTAGGGGGTGGGGCCGCGGCGGGTCGGTTGCCGTGCAGGGCTGTGTGCAGGGCGTTGACGGCGAGGGTGCGGGCGACGTTCGCGGCGCGGGTGTCGCGCAGGCTGTCCAGCAGGAGGAAGTCGTGGACCATGCCCGCCACGCGGACGGAGGTGACGTCGACGCCGGCCTCGCGCAGCCTGTTGGCGTACTGCTCGCCCTCGTCGCGCAGGACGTCGGCCTCGTCGGTGACGACCAGGGTCGTCGGGAGACCTTTGAGTTGATCCAGGGTCGCCCGCAGCGGGGAGGCGTGCGGTTCGGCGCGTTGGGCGGGGTCGGTGGTGTAGGCGTCCCAGAACCACTTCATGCCGTCGCGGGTGAGGTAGTAGCCCTCCGCGAACTGCAGGTACGACGGGGTGTCGAAATCGGCGTCGGTCACCGGGTAGAGCAGGACCTGGGCCTTGAGGTCGATGCCCCCGCGCTCCTTGTTCATCAGCGCGAACACCGTCGCCATGCAGCCGCCGACCGATTCGCCGGTGACGGCGATCCGTGAGGTGTCCAGGCCGTGTTCCGTGCCGTGCTCCAGGACCCACCGGCCCACGGCGTAGTTCTGTTCGACCTGGGTGGGGTACTTCGCCTCGGGCGCCCGGTCGTACACGGGGAAGACGCCCGCGGCGCCCGCGCCGACGGCGAGTTCGCGGAAGAGGCGGTCGTGGGTCCGGTCGTCGCCGAAGACCCAGCCGGCGCCGTGGATGTAGAAGACCACCGGCAGCGCGCCGGTGGCTCCCTTGGGTCGGATGACGCGGGTGCGGACGGTGCCCCACTCGTCGGCGTCCACGTCGACCCACTCCTCGTCGACGTCCGGCCGGGGCACACTCGGGTCGCTCTGCAGCCCCAGCAGGATGTCGCGGCCCTTCTCGGGCGGCACTTCGTAGATCCGCGGATGCGGGGCGGTGGCGTCGCACAACTCCTGCGCGGCGGGTTCGAGGTAGGGCTTGATCGGCGGAGGAAGCGGGGTCATGTCGGCTCCGATCACGAGCACTGCGTGGCCTGGAATGTCCGTCCCGCGCCTACGGCCGACCGCTCGGGTGCGGACGGCCGCTCACGGGACGAGCCCCCCGGCCCATCCTGGTACATATCGGCCGGGTTCGCCTTCGAGGCGGTCGCTACGGTTGCCGGCTCGGGGGTGAAGCGGCGGCGGGGGTTTCCGGCTCGTGCACGGCGGTGGGGGCTTGGTTTCGCGGGCCGCGGAAGGCGATGTAGAGGAAGAGCGCGCCCAGCACGGCCGCGCCCGCCCACATGGCCTGCTGCCAGGCGTCGACGAAGGACTGCCGGGCGGCGTGGAGCAGGTCCGGAGCGTGCGGGCCGGTGTCGTCCGCCACCTCGACGGCGTTGGCGATGCCCTCCCGGGCGGTGTCCGCGGGCCCCCGGGGGATGCCGGTCAGACGGTCCGCGATGGCGCCGCGGTATCCGGCGGACAGCAGCGCGCCGAGCAGGGCCACACCGAGGGCGGTGCCGAACTCGCGGGTGACGTCGTTGAGCGCGGAGGCGACACCCTGCTTCTCGCGCGGCAGGGATCCGGTGATCGCCTCGGTGGAGGGCGTCATGGACAGGCCCATGCCGATCCCCATGGCGAGCATGCCGGGCAGGACGGTCGGATAGCCGCCGGCGGCGGAGACGAACAGGGCCATCAGGGCCAGGCCGATCCCGGCCAGCGCGATGCCCACGGCCATCGTCGCGCGGGAGCCGATCCGTGCCGCGAGCCCGGGGGCCAGGCCCGAGGCCGTCATCATCATCACGGCCATCGGCATCAGCGCCAGCGTGGACAGCAGGCCCGACCACCCGAGCACGGCCTGGAAGAACGGGAACAGGACCACGGCGATACCCGCCTGGACCCCGAAGAGCACCAGCAGCGTCAGCGACCCGCCCGCGAGGCCACGCTCGCGGAACAGCCGTACATCCAGCAGCGAGGCGTCCCGCCGGCGCAGTTCCCAGGCCACGAAACCGAAGGCGGCGACCACGCCGACGGCGAGGGCGACCACCGTCGCCGGGGCCGTCCAACCGTGCTCGGGACCCTCCTGCAGGACGAAGATGAGGCCGACCACGGCGACGACGCAGACCAGCGCGCCGACCGTGTCGAAACGATGAGCCGACTTCTCCCGGGAGTCGGGGACCGACTTCAGCGTCATCGCCAGCGCCACGACGCTCAGCACGACGGGCAGTACGAACAACCAACGCCAGTCCGCGACGTCGACGAGGAACGCGGACAGGAACATGCCCAGGATGCCACCGCCCCCGGCGACACCGGTCCACACGCCGATCGCCTTGCCGCGCCGCGCCTCGGGGAAGGTGGCGGTGATGACGGCCAGGGTGATCGGCATGATCATCGCGGCCCCGACACCGGCGGCCACGCGCGCGGCCAGCATGACCTCCGCCGTCGGGGCCAGGCCCGCCGCGACGCTCGCCGCGGCGAAGACGCCCAACCCGGCGATCAGCATCGGTTTGCGGCCCAGGCGGTCGCCGATCGCGCCGAGCGGCAGCAGGAGCGCGGCCAGGGCGAGGGTGTAGATGTTGATGATCCACAGGACCGTGCCCTGTGAGGCGCCGAACTCGACCGCCATGTGGGTCTGGGCGACGTTCAGCCCGGACACCGACGCGATGACGGCCATGAGCGCGACGGATACGGCGATCAGGATGGCACGCAGCCGGCGTGCGTCGGGTACACCGTCCCCGCCGGCCGCGGCGGTCGGTTCGGGCTGGTTCGTACTCATGGGGTCCTCTCGAAAACGGCATGCCGGGCAGACGCCGGTCGGACCGGTCGCGGGGCGCCGTGGGTGGGGCCGAAGGCTGGGGATCGAGCACTCTCGACGCTAGGCCCGCTTTGCATCACAGGCATACAATGTTGCCCATGACGCAAGAAGATGGGGAGCTGGACAGCCTCGTACGCAAACGCATCCGTGCCCTGCGGGTGGCGCAGGGCTGGTCTCTCGAGGAACTGGCCGGGCGCGCCAACCTCAGTCAGTCCTCACTGAGCCGGATCGAGAACGGCCGGCGCCGGCTCGCCCTGGATCAGCTGGTCACCCTCGCCCGCGCGCTGGACACCACGCTGGACCAGCTCGTGGAGACCGCCGCGGACGACGTCGTGGTCAGTCCGATGATCGACGGCGCGCACGGCCTGATGCGCTGGCCCGTCAAGGGCGACCCCGGCATGAGTGTGGTGCGTCAGCGCATGACGGAGCCGCCGCCGGACAATCCGGCGAGGATGCGCGCCCACCCGGGCCGGGAATGGCTCGTCGTGCTGTCCGGCACGGCGATCCTGATGCTCGGCCATCGCCGCCTCCGCATCGAGACGAACCAGGCCGCCGAGTTCCCCACGATGTTGCCGCACGCGATCGGCACGGCCGGCGGGCCCTGCGAGATCCTGGGCATCTTCGACCGCGACGCCCGCCGCGGCCACCAGCGCGAGGGCGGCGACTCCGGATGCACCCCGCTGGAACGAGTGTGACGCTGGAGTGCGGGATCACCACGTTCGAGGAGGGCCACGATGTCCGTCATGGACAAGCTCAAGCAGATGCTGAAGGGCCACGAGGACAAGGCCGGGCAGGGCGTCGACAAGGCGGGCGACGTCGTCGACGACAAGACCCAGGGCAAGTACAGCGGTCAGGTCGACACTGCCCAGGACAGGCTCAAGGACCGACTCGGCCGGGATCAGGACACTCCGCCGCAGTAACGGCGGAGCGCCACGCGGCGGTCCCCGCCATCCGACATCGGATGGCGGGGACCGCCGTCGTGTTCCGGGTTTCGCCGGCTCACCCCGGTTCAACGATCGCCGGCGGACCGGCTCACCTGTACTGCGTGCTCGCGGTCACGCCGGTGAAGGTCTGCGCGGCGGCGAGGGTGAAGTAGACCCAGCCGGATGGCGGATCGGCGATCGTCAGGGTCTCGGCGTTGCCGGCGTTGGTGGACTTCGCCCGGTAGTCGGTGGTGGTGGCCCAGGTGCCGCCGCCGTAGTACAGGTCGGCGTTGCCGGTGCCCCCGGTGGTGGTGATGGTCAATTCCTTGACGCCGGCCGGCAGGTACAGGAAGTGGTAGGCGGCGTTGCCGGTGGTGGCCGCGAGATTGTCCCGGCGGCAGTTCTTGTCGAACTGCCGGGGGTCGGCGTTGGTGCACAGCGCGATGGCCGCGGCCTCCGGCAGCGGGCCGCAGTCGGCGGTGGCGCAGGTGGTCGTCAGCCAGCCGGCGAAGTCGGCGTCGTAGCCGGTGCCGATGGTCTGCTTCAGGAAGGTGCGGGCGCCGGCCCAGTCGCCGGTGCGGTACTTGGCGAGCACGGTCTCGACGTCGGCGGGGTGCGCCTGGAGCATGTAGCGCACGGCCAGCCAGCCCCACCGGTAGACGCGGGCGGAGTTGACGTCGGGGTTGTCGTCCTGGTCGTAGACGGTGTCGAAGAGTTGGCTGAGCGTGTAGGTCTTCTGTCCGGCCGCGGCGATCGCGTCGGCGTTGCGCTGATTGCGGTAGCCGTACGAGATGTTCTCGGCGATGCCCTCGACCCACCAGATGGTCGGTGTGGTCATGCCGGCCTCGAAGTCGCCGTACATGTTGTAGCGGCCGTCGAGGTAGTGGGTGTACTCGTGGTTGAGGTTCCAGATCTGGAAGGACGGACGCAGCCAGTCGGCCTCGTGGGCGATGAAGCGGGCCTGGTTGCCGGCCAGGTTCGGGTTGCCCTCCTCGTACGTGCCGCCGTTGTCGACGTCGATGTCGTAGATGGCCCAGCCGTACAGCGAGTACTGGGTGTAGTCGTCGAAGACGACGACCTCGAGGTTGGTGTTCACATCGCCCGGGATCGCGCCCTTGTCGCCGATCACCCGGTGGAAGTAGGCGTCCTGGTTGATCAGACTGGTACAGGTTCCGGTCAGTTGCGCGGGGGACATGTCCTGGGCGCGGATCTTCAGGTTCGGGCTACACGTGTGTAGGGTCGGCAGAACCACCGGGAGCACTCGGGCGCCCAGGTCGCAAATGGCGTACGCCGCACAGTTGTTCCGGTCGAACGCACGGGTGTACCAGGCCAGGTTCATGGTGATCGGTCCGGTGGGGCCGATGTTCGGGTAGCGGTTGATCAGGTCCTTCAGCAGCGGCCGGACCCGATCCTTCAACTCGGGGATGTCGAGGGCGTAGCCGAGGAAGCGGCCGACATTGCTGACCACGTCCAAGCGGTTGAGCTGAGCGTTGTTGCGGATGATGAAGTCGGCCCAGGTGTTCGTGATGGTGGGGTCGGCCTTGAGGGCGGCCCGCCAGCCGCGCGCGTCGTTCTTGGCCTTGAAGCCGTTCTCGGCGACCCACTCGACGTGCGCCACGGCGAGCGTCATCCCGTCGGGCCACGTGGCGTCGTAGTTCGCGAGGAGCCACTTGACGACGCCGGCGTACCGGCCGGCGGTGCCGGTGCTGTCGATCAGCGTGACGACCTCGTTGAGGGTCGCGCCGTTGGCGTCGGTGACGTCCTTGCTGCGCGGGGAGGCGAAGAAGGCGTCCAGTGCGCCGCGGGCCGCGGTGTCCAGCGCCGGGCCGTAGGCGCCGACGGCGTTCGTGTTGTTGTCCTGCACGTAGTAGCCGGCGCGCAGGAACAGCACCAACTGCCCGACGGAGGTGTCGTTGGTGCCCGGGTACGCCGCCGAGGCGTCGCGGAGCGCGTCGGCGACGGTGACCATCTTGGCTTCGCGGAAGGCCGTTCCCGCGGTCTGGCCGGTGAGGTTGAACAGTGGGTAGGTGCACGTGACGTCGGGGAGCGCCTTCAGCTGTCGGATCAGCTCGGGGCCGCTCGCGTCGATCACCGCGGACAGGTCGCCGCACGCGTTGGCGGCGGCCGAGAACTGCCTGGCGTCCGCGCCGGATTCGGCGGTCGGGGCGGCCGACCGGGCGTGCTCCTCGGTGCCTTCCTGCGAGGAGATGTTGAAACCGGAGGCGTCGGCCCGGGCGTCGGGTGACTTGGGGACCGGGATCGACCGGGGCGCGGTGGGCGGGGTCTTGCCGGCGCGGGCCGCGGCCGGGGCGGTGGCGGCTTGGGGCTGGGACCGGGCTCGGGTCGTCTGGGCCTGGGCCTGGGCCTGTGGAGCGAACAGGCCGAGGGTCAGGAACAGGGCTACGCCCAGCGCGGGGAGTCTTCGCGCGTGGGCCGTCGATATCCGGGAGAGACGCATGTGCGGGGGCCTCCGGAGCTGTTGGGGCCGCGTACCGGGACGCAGCCTTCCGATGTGCGACATGTAACATGGCACATGTCGCACCGCGCCGGAAGAGTCTCGACCGGAATGCCACCCGCTACGCCTGAAACGCCGTCACATCGCGGGCCCCGTACGGGCGTTGGCCAAGGTGTGCTCGGTCCTGCGAACGTCGACATACCGACGGGCAGGGCCCGTATCCGGGGGCTCGCCCGTCCGCCGGTGGTGGCAGGATCGAAGCCATGGCGAGTGTTTTCGGTGACTTCGAGCTGACCATGGACGAGTTGCGCGTCGTGACGCGCTACGCGGCGGAGAGCGCGCGGGACGTCCTGCACGTGTTCGAGGAGGACGTTCCCGGCGACCCTCGCCCGCGCGAGGCGCTCGACGCCGCCTGGGAGTTCGTCGACGGGGCGCGGCGGACCAGGCTGCAGCGCGTCACCTCCCTGGACGCGCACCGGGCCGCGAAGGACGCGGGCACCGAAGCGGCCCGCCTTGCCGCGCGGTCCGCCGGTGACGCGGCGGCCGCGGCCTACCTGCACCCGATATCGCGGGCCACCCAGGTCGGACACATCCTGCGCGCCGCGGCGAGCGCCGCCCGCGTCGGCGAACTGGGCGCGGGCGGCGACCCCGCGGTCGGGGACGCGCTGATCGAACAGGCTCGGCGACGCGCCACGCCGGAACTGGTGTCCGTGCTGCTGCGATACCCCCTCGCGCCGACCTCGGGAAACCGCGTCGGACAGCTCATGAGCGCCCTGGACGCCGCGCTGCGGGCGGGTGCCTGAACCGCGGGGCGCCGTCGAGTTGTTCACCCGGCCGGGCCTGCTCGCGCCGATGGCCGGGGGTGGGTACAGGCCCACCGGGGTCCGGGGGACAGTGCCATCGTCGTGGTGTCGGGGCGGCGGCAGGCTGGACGCACAGCCCACGAAACGGAGTGTCGTCATGAACAGCCCCACACGACGGACCGTCCTGCGCGGTGGCGCACTCGCGGCGGGCGGGATCGCCGCAGGCGTCCTCGGCGCGACCGGGCCGGCCTTCGCCGCCGGAGCGCAGGCCGATCCCGACGCCGTCGATCGTCGCCGATTCCCGTTCCTGGAGGGCGCGTTGGCTCCGCAGCGGGAGGAGGTCACCGCCTTCGACCTGCCCGTCACCGGTCGTCTGCCGCGCGCGCTCGACGGTCGATACCTGCGCAACGGACCCAACGTGCTGGGCCTCGAAGACCCCCGGGCGCACCACTGGATGATCGGCGCGGGAATGGTCCACGGCGTACGGCTGCGCGACGGCCGGGCCGAGTGGTACCGCAGTCGCTGGGTGCGTTCCGCCGACGTCGCCGCCCGCCTCGGGGAACCGTACCGGGGCCCCCAGCCGCCCCCCGTCGACGACTTCGCGGCCAACACGCACGTGATCGGGTACCGGGGACGTATCCTGGCGTGCCAGGAGGGCGGACCGCTGCCCTACGCGCTCGACGGCGACCTGAACACCGTCGGGCTGTGCGACTTCGACCGCACCCTCGACGGATCCTTCGCGGCGCACACCAAGTTCGACCCGCACACCGGCGAACTGCACGCGGTGACGTACGCCATCGACTGGGACCACGTGCGCCACATCGTGCTGGACCGGGCCGGGCACGTCGCCCGAACCACGCGCGTCCCGGTCGCGGACTCGCCGATGATGCACGACTTCGGCCTCACCGAGAAGTACGTCGTCCTCTTCGACAACCCCATCACCTTCGACGCCGAGGCCGCCGCAGCCGGGGCCCTGGTGCCCTACGTCTGGAACGCACGACACCCGGCGCGCGTCGGCCTGTTGCCACGAGCGGGCGGCCCGACGGCATGGTTCGACATCCCGCCGTTCTACTTCTCGCACACACTCAACGCCTACGACGACGGCGCCGGCCGTGTCGTCGTCGACTTCACGCGCATGCCCGCGCCCTTCGAGCCCGCCGGACGCGGACTCGGCGGTCCGGCCGCGGCCGGACCACCCTCGCTGCATCGCTGGACGATCGACCCCGTGCGCGGCGTCGTGCGCACCGAACGGGTCGACGATCGCCCGCAGGAGTTCCCCCGGATCAACGAGGCGTACCTGGGCAGGCGCCACCGATACGGCTACACCGCGGCGTCCGTCGAGCTGTACCGCGCCTACGGGCCGGCGGTGAGCGAGAGCGGCATCCGGGCGGGCAATGGGCTGGTCAAGCACGACCTGCTGCGCGGTACGACCGCGGTGCACCGCCTTCCGCGCGGCGCGGACGCGAGCGAGCCGGTGTTCGTTCCGGCCGAGCGGGGCGCGTCCGCGGGACGCGCCGAGGACGACGGCTACATCCTCGCCTACGTGAACAACCCCGAGCGCGACGCCACCGACCTGGTCGTCCTGTCCGCGCAGGATTTCACCGGCAAGCCGGTGGCGCGTGTCCATCTCCCCGTCCGGGTCCCGCTCGGCTTCCACGGCAGCTGGGTCCCGACGGACTGACGCCGCGATGCGCCGCCCGCCGGGCGAGCGATCACGAACATCGCGAATACATAAGGTTGTTGGTGTATTGCCCTGTGTGACAGGGGTAGTTGTACGGGTGTGCCGGCTCCCCCCGTGGTCGGCACCCGCGCGGCCCGACGTCGGTAGACCCCCGTCCGACCGTCGGGCCGCGTCCGCCACGCACCCGTCCGGTCACGGCGTTGGCATCGGGGACGACCCGGGGCTCGGGGACGTAGTGGTCGTTGGGGGTATGGATCATTCGGGTGAACTGGGGGGATGGGGGTTGCCGGAGACGGGCGGCCTCGTTGAACCGGGTGCGCGTCGCGGTCCGGCGGCGCGGATGTTGCGCTATACGGGAGAATGTCGTGAACTCGTTGAAAAAGGCCGGAGCCCTGGCCGTCGGTACCGCCGCTCTCGTGATGGCGGGCACGGGTGCCGCGAGCGCGAGCTCCGAGGCCGACGCCGCCGCGGTGAAGTCCTCGGGGGTCTTTTCCGGCAACATCGGCCAGTCTCCGTTCCACACGCCGGCCGAGGGGTGCGCCAATACCGCCAACGCGGTCGCCGCGCTCAACCCGGCGTTCGGGAGCGAATGCGTCATCGCCGAGATCGAGAACAACGACTACGACGACGGGGACTACGACGACTACGACCACGAGGGTGACCACCACCGTCCCCACGGTCACCGCCCCCACGGCGGCGGTGGCTACCAGCACGACGACGGCCACCGCTCGCTCCTGGAGCGTGTCGGGGTCTGACGACCCGCCGAACCGGGAGCCGGTGCTCGCGCGGTCGGCCCCGACCATCGGAACGAACGCCGTTGATTGAACGCGGTTCCCGTTGCCTCGCCCCGTCGGATCCCACCCGGATCCGGCGGGGCGAATCGGTTGACGGGTGACGGTGCGCGGCGTTCGTCATCCGGTCCACGTGACGACGTCGGCCTCCGGGACTCGAATCGTGGTCTCGGAGGCCGACGCCGTCACGTGGGTGTGCGGGCTACCGCTCAGCAGGGTTGGTCGATGTGGTCCGCGTGGAAGTGCACGGCTCCCAGCACCTGCGGATCGAACACGTCCAGGAGACCGCGCAGCGGCTCGTCGGGCTGGTCGGGGCCCCAGAGTTCCAGGGCCATCTCGCCGTGGTAGAGCATCGGCCAGCGCACGTAGTGGCGGGTGTCCTCGGGATCGTGCAGCGCCCGCGAGTCGGCCAGCGTGGAGCGGGCCACGTCGATCATCAGGTCGGTGCCACAGCCGAACCCGTACGGATAGCGGTCCCGGTCCGGCGGGATGCTCTCGATCAGCGCCGGGTCGGCGTACGAGACACCGACGTGCGCGTGCAGGCCCGCCCGAATGGCCGGCACCTCGCGGGTGCCGTTCGGATCCCACTGCCAGTGCCCCGCCGCGTTTTTGCCGACGCGCACGGTGGGTGCCGCCTCGAACAGCGCGCAGACCTCCCAGGCCTCGACCGACGGTGCCATCGGCTGCACGCCCTCCGGCGCCAGGACGCGCACCCGGCCCCGCTCCAGGTGATGGTCGACGGCCACGAGGTCGCCGGTGGACAGGTCGCGTTTGTCGACCCCCCAGCGTCCGGACGCGGTGACCACGAGCGCGTCGAGGTCGGGATCGAACGCGAAGAGCATGCCCTCGCTGAAGCCCTGGAGGTTGAGGTACATCGCATAGGTGCGGCTCAGCCGGGGCGAGACGAAGTCGCGCATCGCGTGCGGCGCGGGCAGCAGCCCGAGGTCCCCCATCCGGGTCCCGGCCGCCACCAGGCTTCGCGGCGCGCGGGCCGCGGCCCACGCCTCGGCGGTGATCGCGTCGCGCACCACGTCGTGCCGGCCCGCCACCTCGTGCGCACACGCCGCGGCGACCAGTCGATCGCAGACGCCCTGGGCGACGTGCGCGGTCTCGGTGGGGTGTCCGCCCTCCATCGTGCACAGCGTCGCCTCGGCGACCTCCCCGGGCAGCGTGCCCGGGGTGATGAACACGACGGTGAACACGCCGACCCTGGCCATCAGGATCCGGGCGACGCGCACCACCTCGGGATGCGCCATCTCGCTCATCCGCTCGGGCACTTCCGCGACCGCGACCAGTCGCCCGACCATGCCCTGCCGACCCTGGTCCTTGCGGAGCCTGAGCAGCAGCGGAGTGGGTTCCTCCACGATCCGGTCGGCCAGCGGCGCGGGGCCGTCGGGCACCGACACGCCCACCAGGACCACGTCGAGCCGGGTCTCGCGATCGGCCGACGGGATCAGCCGGTGCCCGCCGCGGACGAACGCCGCCGTCAGGTCGTCCAGGAACGACCGCACCACGTCGGAGAGTTCGGGGGCCGGCTCGACGACTCGGACACTGCACGAACGCCACCAGTCCAACTCTTCCAACCGCCGCCCGGAGGCCGGGGCGGCGCAGTACGCCGACGTTGTTTCCGCTGGGGTCACGGTCATGCGGGGGCTCCTGAGGTTGCTGCGCGGAAGGCGAGGACGGCGTTTTGGCCGCCGAACGCGACCGAGGTGGAGATCGCGGTGTTCAGGCGAGTGGGGCGGCGCGGGGCTTTGGCAACCACGTCCAGATCGAAAGCGGGGTCGGTGCGATGGTGATTGGCCGTGGGTGGGATGCTCCCGTGTTCGAGGGTCAGCACGGTGACGGCCGCCTCGATCGCGCCGCCCGCGCCCCCGGAGTGGCCCAGGACGCTTTTCACGGCGGTGACCGGCGGGCAGCGGTCGAAGGTGGCCGCGAGGAAGCGGGCCTCGGCGGCATCGTTGAGGACCGTGCCGGTGCCGTGCGTGTTGACGTGGTCGACGTCGCCCGGGCTCCAGTCGGCGTCGGCCAGCGCCGCGAGGGTGGCGAGCCGGGCGCCGCGGCCGTCGGGGTGCGGCGCGGTGACGTGGTGGGCGTCGTTGGCCGAGCCGTACCCGGACAGCAGGGCTCGCACCCGGGCGCCACGGGCACGGGCGTGCTCCAGCCGCTCCAGGACCAGGACGCCGATGCCCTCGCCCAGCACGAAGCCGTCACGGTCGGCGTCGAACGGCCGACACGCCTGCTCCGGGTCGCCGGACCGGGTGGACAGCGCGCCCAGTTGGGCGAAGGAGGCCGCGGTGATGCGGTTGCACATCGTGTCGGCGCCGCCGGCGAAGACGACGTCCAGGGTGCCCGCGCGCACCAGGTCGCGGGCGACGCCCAGCGCGGTCGCGCCCGACGCGCAGCCGGCCGCGGGCGCGAAGTTGGTGCCCTGGGCGCCCAGGTCGAGGGCGACCTCGGTGGCCGGGTTGTTCGGCAGGGAACGGGGCAGCGCGGCGGGGGAGATGGTGGTGGCCCGATCCGCGCTCAGTCTCGCGATGGCCTCCGTCAGGGACTCCATGCCCGGACCGCCCGAGCCGATGATCACGCCGACGCGGGTGGGGTCCCAGGCACCCGGGTCCGGGGCGGCGTCGGCCAGGGCCTCGCGCGCGGCGGCGACCGTCATGCGAGCCGTGCGATCCATGCGACGGGACAACCGCCGACCCAGGAGGGCGTCCCCGTCGAAGTCGGGCACGGTACAGGAGACGTCGACGGCCAGGCCGGCGAGGACCGGGTCGCGGCGGGCCGTGGAAACGCCCGCGCACAGGGTCCGCCAGGTGGCTTCGACGCCGATCCCGCCGGCGGTGACCAGGCCCAGACCGGTGACCGCGACCTCGGCCGAGGCCACCTCAGCCCTCCGAGGACGGGGCACCCGCAACGGAGGCCGAGCCGGAGGGAGCGCCGGCGCCGCCGGGTGCGTCGGAAGGGGCCGCGGTGCCGCGAGCCCCCGGGACGAACGCCTCGCAGCCCGGGGCCGCCTCGAACGCCGCGGCGGCCTGGACCAACGTGGTGTCCTTGTCCAGGTTGCCGAGCCCGCGGAAGTCCTTGTCCGTCCGGTCCGCGACGATGACCGCCAGCTCCGCCAGTGACAGCGAGTCCAACTCCAGCGTGGCGAACGTCGCTTCGGGAACGATATCTGCGGCGTCGATGCCGAACTCCTCGACCAGCAACTCACACAGCATCGCGTACACGGGGAATGCCTTCCTGCTCGGTCGGACCGGGCACACCCGGCGGCGCGTCGCCGTACAGCAACCCCGATCGGGTATGCGATCGAGCATCTTGTGTATCGGTGGCGAGGTCGGGGGCAAAACTCCCGAGCGACCGCCCCCGCACCCCCGAACCGGCCCTTCACCTGGGGCGATGCGTCGGGAACGGCACCGGTAGCCCGCCCGGATGTTCACCCGCAAGTACGCAACCATCGGGGGCCGCGAACGCGCGACCGCGGACGTGGCGTGACCTTTGCCGAGTCCGTGCGGTTAACCGGCCCGTACGAGGTGCGCTCGCTCGTCCCTCCGCACCCGAGGACGCCCCCGGGGTGCCGGGCGGTTCGCTTCCGCCCGTTTCGAGAAGGAGGCAGTAATGTCCACGGCCCTGGTCACCGGCGCCAGTTGTGGTCTCGGCGCCGACCTCGCCCGCGCCCTCGCTGGCCGCGGCCACGATCTGGTCCTGGTCGCCCGAGGCGCCGAACCCCTCGACCGCCTCGCGAGCGAACTGGCCGCCGAACACGGCATCGAAGCCCGCGCGTTGCCCGCCGACCTGACGGTCGAGGGCGACCTCGAACGGGTGGCCGAGGCGGCGTACGGCAGCGACATCCTGATCAACAACGCCGGCGCCGCCCTGGGCACACCCTTCGACCGCACCACGTGGGCGGACGAGCAGCGCATGCTCGCGCTCAACGTCGTCGCCCCGTCGCGGCTCGTCCACGCCGCGCTGCCGCACATGCTCCGGCGCGGCTTCGGCCGGATCCTGGTCGTCTCCTCGGTGGCCGCGCTCGGGCCCGCCTGGCAGGGCACGGCGTACGGCGCGACCAAGTCGTACGAGTTGGCCATGACCCAATCGTTGGCCTACTCCCGTCGTATCCGCGCCTCGCCCGTCGCGCTCACCGCACTCGTACTCGGCTACACCGCATCGCAGTTCCACGTGCGGGCCGGCATCACCGCACCACCCCCCTCGCTCACGCTCGCATCGCCCTACGTGGCGAAGCAGGCGGTACGGGCCATCCATCGGCGGCGTCCGCCGGTCGTATGCGTCCCGAGCGTGCGCTACCGGGTGCTGGCCGGGCTCCTGCGCCATGCCCCGTACCGGTCGCTGACCGTCCCCGGCATCGCCAAGGACTTCACCAGCGACCCGGCCGAACTCGGCGGCCCCGACGCCGGTCGGGTGGTGTCGCCCCGCGACGAAGGCCCCGACGAGGTATCCGCCGTCGAGGGCCGCGGGGACGACCGGGCTCGATCCTGAGGGGTGATACTGCGCCGAACGAGCGACCGCCAATCAGGCGATCATCACGCCCCGGAACTCGACTCTCGTTGATATGCCCTGGTCAGGCGCGTGCGCACGACGACTCGTGGGCATTTCTCGTGCGCCGCGCCCGGTAGCCTGCCCGGTCTGCGACACGGCCGCGGTCGGGGGACGGAATGCCGTCACCGCCGGAACCGCCCTGTCGCGGCGCGCACATCGTTCGTTCACAGGAGGTTCGGTCGGGTGTTCAGTCGTGTTGCCATCGTCAATCGCGGGGAGGCCGCGATGCGGCTCGTCCACGCCGTCCGGGAGCTGGCCGCGGAGACCGGCACCCGGATCGAGACCGTCGCTCTGTACACCGACGTCGACCGTACGGCCACCTTCGTGCGC
>NZ_JBHTVA010000039.1:0-109485 GCF_042793325.1 Embleya sp. NPDC056575 | reverse complement strand
AACATGCGCGAACGCGCCGAAACCCTCGGCGGAACCTGCACATTCGGCCCGGCACCCGACCACGGCGCACTACTCGAATGGCGCGTACCACTGGGATGACCGCGTTCGCCTTCGGGTCACTCGGCCCCTGTCGCCGGGCCCATCGGCCCCTGTGTGGCGGGGGCGGTATGCGTTGACATGGACTCGAAAAGGCAACGCCTCCCGCGCGGTTGCCCCTTCGAGAAGGGACGAGTCCATGTCTGCCATTCCGCCCCCTCCCACCGGACACGTGGTCGTCGGCGTGGACGGATCGCCCGCCGCGCTCTCCGCCGTCACACAGGCCGCCCTGGAAGCGGCGAACCGGAATCTGCCGTTGGAGATCGTCAGCGCCTGGACCCTGCCCGGCGACGGCCAACTCGACGCCTACGTACGGCAGATGCGCCGGGAGGCCGAGGAGGCGACGAAGGCGGCCGTCGCCCACGTACGGGCCCTGCACCCGCAGATCTGGACGATCGACCGGGTCCGCCGGGGCCCCGCGCACGAGGTCCTGCTCGCCTCCGCCGAACACGCCTCCCTCGTGGTGCTCGGAAGCCGCGGACACGGCCGGATGGCCGGTCTGCTCCTGGGCTCGGTCAGCCTTTCGGTGGCCGCGTACACCCCGTGCCCGCTGCTGGTGGTGCGCGACCGGCACGAGGTCCCGTCCCGGCCGGACGGTTCCGGTGAGGGCCTGGCGGTGGTGGGCGTCGCGGGCCCGGATTGCGGTCCCGCGGTGGAAGCCGCCTACGAGGAAGCCGAGTTGCGCCATCTGCGGGTGTGTGCGCTGAACGCGATCCCGCCGATCGTCCCCACCCCCCTCGGGCTGCCCGCGGCGGCCATCGAATCCCTGGCCGCGGAAAGTGCCGAGCGGCAGAGCGCCGTGGATGCCGCACTCACCGCCTCGCGGGCCAAGCACCCCGAGATCGAATCGCAGGTGCGTGTCATACGCGAGGGCGCGAGCCAGGCGCTGGTGGAGGCGTCTCGCGAGGCGGACCTGGTGGTCCTCGCCGCGCACCGTCGCACCGCCCGTTTCGGCACGCGTCTGGGACGGGTCGGTCACACGGTCCTGCACCACGCGCACGCCCCCGTCCTGATCGTGCCGGTCGGCTGAGGCAACGGGCCGGACCCGACCGAAGTCCCGGATGTGGTCGGACGGTTCGTCACGCGAGCGCGGTTCGTTCCGGGCACGAGGAAGGCGCACGAAGAGGACTGCGACCCGAGGCGGTCGTCCCGGATCCGTCGGGGACGACCGCCTTTTGCCGTGTCGGCCCGTCCGATCCATCGGCAACGTCCCGGCGGCAACCGGCTGTTGGACCCACCGTTTCGGGCCTCTCGGCCCTGGGGCGGCTGCCGGGATCACGGGAGATTGATGCCAACGGCCCGGCAGCGTACGACGGCGGCCGAGCGCCGGGCACCGGGCCCGGCGCCACAGGGAGGGAACCGACATGGCAACCGCACACGACCACCGACTGTCCTCGCGCCTGCACCTGCCCCACCGCCCCACCTCGGCGCCCCGGAGGGACGAGACCGGGCCCGACATCGTGGCCGGTGCCCCGGCGATCGCCGCCACCCGCACCGTCGACGTCGCCGTGGCGGGCCTGCGCGTCCTGCTGGGCTTCGTGTTCCTGTGGGCGTTCCTCGACAAGACGTTCGGCCTCGGCTACGCCACCGCGAACGGCAAGGGCTGGATCGACGGCGGCTCCCCCACCAAGGGATTCCTGTCCCACGTACACGTCGGCCCGATGGCCGACACCCTGCGCGGCTGGGCGGGGGAAACCTGGGCGGACTGGTTGTTCATGCTCGGTCTGCTCGGTGTCGGCCTGGCCCTGATCCTGGGCATCGCCCTACGTCTGGCGGCCCTGTCGGGCACCGCCATGATGGCGCTGATGTGGATCGCAGAGTGGCCGCCGGCCAAGCACCTCGACAGTGGAAAGCCCACCGCCTCCACCAACCCCTTCACCGACTACCACGTCATCTACGCGATCTCGTTGATCGCCCTTGCCGCCGTCGCCGTCGGCAGCCGACTCGGCCTCGGTGCCCTGTGGGCCCGCCTGCCGATCGTCCGCGACCACCGCTGGCTGCTCTGACCACCACCACGACCACCACGAACCTCGGCCGGGTACCGTCCACACGACGGACCCGGCCGAACCACGTACGGTCCCCATCCCGAAGCCCTGCGTACCGACAGGAGCCGGACACCATGCGCACCCCACACTCCCCGGCCGAGGAACCCGCCGCCGAACCACCCGCCGGCGGCCACCCCGTGCGGGACGTACCGACGAGTACGCCGCCCGAGCCGATTCGGCGATGGCTCGCCCACGCGGTGCCGCCCGGTGTACCGACCCCGACCTCGGTGGAGCTGCGCGCGCACGGCCGGATCCGGGTACGGCGCCGGTGGTGCCCCTTCGAGTCCCGGCAGACCCTGGCCCCGCCCACCGCGTTCCGCTGGGACGCGAAGGTGCGCGGGCCGGCGGGGATCCCGATCCGCGGCTTCGACCGCCTGGACGCGGCGGGCGGCACGATGCGGTGGCGGCTGTTCGGCGTGGTGCCCTTCATCGGCGCGTCCGGCATCGACGTGACCCGCAGCGCCGCCGGTCGCCTGGCCGGCGAATTCGTCTTCGTGCCCACCTTCGCGCTGCACCCCGACGTGCGTTGGCAGGGGGTGGACGACACGCGGGCCGTCGCCCGCTTCGTGGTCGCCGGTCATCCCCAGGAGGTGACGGTGACCGTGACGCCCTCCGGCGCCCTGGCGTCGGTCTCGCTGCCCCGCTGGGGCAACCCCGACGGCGGTCGCCATCGTGAACACCGCTTCACCGCCACCTTCGACGGCGAGACCGCGCACGACGGATTCCTCCTGCTGACCGGAATCAGCGCCGGCTGGGACGACGCCGAGGCGTTCATCCACTACGACATCGACGCGGCGGACTTCCGCCGCGCCGAGCCGCGAAGTACAGCCCGTCACGCACGGTGAGTGCGACCCGTTCTCTCACACAGGGCCGTTCGGCCCTGGTCGAGGACCCGATGGGGTTCGAGAGTGGGGGGATGAGCGAAGACCTCGTGACGAATCGTCCCCTCGACCGCCGGGAGACGCTGGAGTTGATGGCCGGCGCCCGCGTGGGGCGTGTCGTCGTCAGCGAGGGCGCTCTTCCGGCCGTGCACTTGGTGACGTTCGCCTTCGACGGGGAGTCGGTGGTCTTCCGCGCCCCCGCCGGCTCCACGCTTGCGAAGGCCGTGGTGGACGCGGTGGTCGCGTTCCAGGCCGATCACATCGACCCGACGACGCTTACCGGCTGGACGGGCACCATCACCGGCCACGCCTCCCGCGTCCGGGGCCCCGCGGCCGTCGCGCCCGTCGCGCGTCCCGAACACCCGCTGTCCGATGCCGAACCCGGAGAGAATCAGGCGTGGTTCTCGATCACTTCCGAGTTCGTCACCGGCCTGCTGGTGCGGCACACCACGGGATCCGGTGCACCGTCGGGACGGGAGACGGCGTCCGACCCGACGCCGCCGCCTCCTTCGGGCGCGTGAGTTCGACCCGTCCACCCGACACCGCGATCCGTCAGGTGTCGCGGCCGATCGTTCCGCGGACGCCGTAGGCCGCGGCGCCGGCCGCGATCACGGCGGCCCCGGCGAGTACCGAGGCAAGCGGCAGGGCGAAGGCCAGGACCAGGCAGCCCGACGTGCCGACGATCGGCACGATCCGGGCCGGGCGACCCTCGTCGGGGGCGAGCGTCCAGGCGGCGGCGTTGGCGATCGCGTAGTAGGCCAACACGCCGAAGGACGAGAAGCCGATCGCGCCGCGCACGTCCGTCGTGGCGGCCAGGATCGCAACCACGCAGCCGACGGCCAGTTCGGCCCGGTGCGGTACGTGGAAGCGCGGATGCACGGCGGCCAGGGCGTGCGGCAGATGCCGGTCGCGGGCCATCGCCAGCGTGGTACGGGAGACGCCCAGGATCAGCGCGAGCAGCGAGCCCAGGGCGGCGACGGCGGCGCCGACGCGGACCACGGGCGCCAGGCCCGGGACACCCGCCGCACGAACCGCCTCGACCAGCGGCGCGGCGGCGTCGGAGAGCCGGTCCGGGCCCAGTACCAGCAGGACGGCGACGGCGACCGCCGCGTACACCACGAGGGTGATGCCGAGGGCCAGCGGGATCGCGCGGGGGATGGTCCGCTTCGGATCCCTGACCTCTTCGCCCAGCGTGGCGATGCGCGCGTACCCGGCGAACGCGAAGAACAACAACCCGGCGGCCTGCAACACCCCGCCCGCGGACGCGTCCGCCCCGACGTCCAGCCGCGCCGCGACCACCGACCCCGACGTCAGGCACACCACGACCACCGTGGTGAGCACCGCCAGGACGATCGCGACCACCGCCCGGGTCAGCAGCGCGGACTTCTGCACGCCCGCATAGTTCACCGCCGTCAGCACCACCACCGCGGCGACGGCGACCGCGTGCGCCTGGTCGGGCCATACGTACGAGCCGACCGTCAGCGCCATCGCCGCGCACGAGGCGGTCTTGCCGACCACGAAGCCCCACCCGGCCAGGTATCCCCAGAAGTCGCCGAGCCGCTCGCGCCCATAGACGTACGTGCCACCCGACTGCGGATAGCGGGCCGCCAGCCGCGCCGAGGACGTCGCGTTGCAGTACGCCACCACCGCCGCCAATGCCAGGCCGAGCAGCAGGCCGGAGCCGGCCGCCGATGCGGCCGGGGCCAGGGACGCGAAGATCCCGGCCCCGATCATCGAGCCCAACCCGATCACCACCGCGTCGGACACGCCGAGATGCCGCTTCAGCTCACCCCCGCCGACGGGCGCCGCAGGCGTACTCATCGTTCACTCCTCGACGACGACGGCCGCAGGGAGCCGATGGAACGGGCACTTCGACAGCGGTGCACGATATCGGAAGGGGATGTCGCACGGATGACGACGAGGGGAACCGCCGGGGCCGGAGGAGCGGGCGCCGGCGGTGCCTCCACCGTTTCCGGGCAACACCGCGATTCAGCGCAGGCGCCGCAGGTACGGGTCGTGTCCGGGTCGCGGCGCGAGGCGGATCCGGGCGTCGAGGACGGTGACGCCGTCGGGGCGGGCGACCAGCGGGTTCAGGTCGGCCTCCACGAGTTGCGGCACGTCGTCCGCGAGCCGGGACAGGCGGTGCAGGACGTTCTCGATCCCGGCCGTGTCGACGGGCGCCGCCCCCCGGTGGCCGTAGAGCAGCGGTGCCCCGCGCGAGCCCGCGAGCAGCGTGTGCGCGTCCAGATCGGTCAGCGGGGTGAGCCGGGCGCCGTGGTCGGCCAGCACGTCGGTGGCCACGCCGCCGAGGCCGAACAACACCAGCGGGCCCAGCACTTCGTCCTGGGTCACCCCGGCGATCAGTTCGACGCCGGAGGCGGCCATGGGCTGCACGACCACGCTCTCCATCAGGGCGCCGATGCGATCGGCGAGGTCGGTGAAGGCCGCGCGCACCGCGTCGTCGCCGACCAGTCGCAGCCGGACCCCGCCGACGTCGCTCTTGTGCACGATGTGCGGACCGTACGCCTTCAGCACGACCGCGCCGTCGGCGCCGAGCGGGGCGAGTTCGCGGGCGAGCGCCACCGCCTCGTCGGCGTCGAACGCCTGCCGCCACGGGCTGACCTCGATCCCGTAGGCGCCCAGCAGGCGTGCGCACGCGCGAGGCGGCAGCCATCCCCCGTCCGGCTCACGCATCAGGTGGTCGGCGACGAGCGCGCGGGCCGCGCCGCGGTCGACGTCGGGCAGCGGCGGCACCGTGCCGCGCGGGCGGGTCAGCCACATCGAGCGCTCGTAGGCGTGGGCGAGCGCGACGGCCGCGGTGCGCGCGTCGTTGTACACCGGCACCGTCCCACCCACGGCGGGCAACAGTTCGACGGCCGCTCCGCGTTCCGGGGCGATCACCAGGACGGGCCGCGCACGCACGGCGGGGCCCTCCAGGAGATCGCCCAGCGGGTCGCCGAGGGCGGTCGGCGCGAGGGCCAGGACGACCGCGTCCACGTGGCCGGCCGCCAGTACCCGGTCCACGCAGCGGCGCAGCGTCTCGCCGTCGACGGTGGCGGTGGTGTCGACGGGGTTGGCGCACGCGGCGCCGGCGGGCAGGAGGGCGCGCAGGTCGGCTTCGAGGTCGGGGCCGAAGCGCGGTACGGCCAGGCCCGCGTCCACGCAGGCGTCGGCCGCCAGCACCCCCGCGCCGCCCGCGTTGCCGATCACCGCGACCGAGGCGCCGTCGGGCAGGGGTTGCGCGTGCAGCAGCGCGGCGACGGCGACCAGGTCGCCGAGGGTCTGTACGGCGGTCACGCCGGCCTGGCGGAACAGCGCGCCGCGCGCCACGGTCGGGGTGACCGCGGCGGCGGTGTGCGACCCGGCGGCGCGGCGGCCGGCGGCGGAGCGTCCCGCGTCCACGGTGAGCACCGGCTTGACGCGGCCGACGGTGCGCGCGATCCGGGAGAACTTGCGCGGGTTGCCGAAGGATTCCAGGTGCAGGATCGCCATCGTGGTGCGCGGGTCGGCCTGCCACCACTGGAGCATGTCGTTGCCACTGACGTCGTACTTGTCACCGAGTGACGCGAACGTGGACACGCCGATCCCCAGGCGGTTCAACTGCTCGATCAAGGCGATCCCCACACCGCCCGACTGCACCGCCACCCCGGCGCCGCCGCGCGTGGGGACGGTCCAGCCGAAGGTCGCGTTGAGGGCCGTGGCGGGGTCGGTCTGCGCGATGCCCAGGCAGTTCGGGCCCACCATGCGCATCCCGTGCCGCCGGATGGAGGCGTGCACGCGCGCGGCCTGCTCCGGCGTACCGCCCGAGGTCACCACGACCACGGCCCGCACGCCGACCCGCCCGCAGTCCTCGACCAGGTCGGGCACCCGGTCGGCCGGGACCGCCACCACGACCAGGTCGGGCACCTCGGGGAGCAGATCGGGCGTCGGGAACGCCGGCACCCCGTCCACCTGCGTCGCCGTGGGATGCAGTACGGCCAACGATCCGGCGTAGCCGGCCGTCTTCACGTTGTGCAGCAGCGCCCGGCCGACCGAGTCGGCTCGTCGTCCGGCGCCGGCGATCGCCACCGAGCGGGGCGCGAACAGCGGTACCAGACTGGCCACATCGGCCAACGCCTCGCGCCGGGCCACGGCGGTCAGATAGCGCTCGATCGTCGGGATGTCGCCGTCCAACGGGATCTCGCAGCTCAGCACGCCGGACACGAGCCGGTTGCGGACCGGCATGCCCATGTCCTCCAGGACCCGCAACATCGGCCGGTTCCACGGCAACAGGTCCGCCACCAGAGTGCGTACGCCGTCCGCGCGGGCCATCGTCACCACGTGCTCGATCAGCAGCGTGCCGATCCCCCGGCCGTGCCACGCGTCGGCCACCGCCAGCGCGAGTTCCGCCTCGCCGGAGCGGGAGCCGGGGCCGGGGCCGTCGGCGCCGTTGTATTCGACGACCCCGACCACCTCGTCCCCGTCGGGCGTGAGGGCGATCAGCGCGCCGCAACCGGCCCGGTCGGGTGTGGTCACCCGCTCGGCGGTCTCGCGCGCCGCCGACTCCGACACGCCGAAGAACCGCAGGTACAGACTCTCCGCCGACATCGCGCGGTGCATCGCCGACACCCGGTCCCGGTCCTCGGGCCCCGGACGCCGCAGCAGCACCGTCTCGCCGTCGGCGGCCAGCGCCCAGATCGCGTGCGGTGTACCGACCTCGTGCATGGTCCCGTTCCCTTCGGCCGGGGCGCGTTTCGCGCCGCTCGCGGCCAGCCTCGCGCCGATCCCGCGCACCGGGCAGGGCCGACCGGTCCGGGGACTCGGGCCCAATGGCCCTGCCCGGCTCCGGGCAGGGCGGGCAGTGTTCGAGGCACGGGCCGACAGGCGATCGTTCGGCCCCGGGGAGAAGGAGTCGACCGTGACCGCGCACGTGGGAGCAACACCGATCGTCGTCGGCGTCGAGGACACCGACGCCGGCCGCCTCGCCGTCGTCTGGGCCGCCGACGAGGCCGCCCGACGCGGCCTGCCGCTGCGCCTGGTGCACGCGCTCGACTGGCCGATCGGCGTCGAGCGCCGGCCCGAGCCGAACCCGCACCGCCTGACCTGGGGCGAACGTTTCCGCGCGACCGGCACCCGGGCCCTGGACGAAGCCCGTACGTTGGTCGCGACCCGTCACCCTCGGCTGAACACCGAGTCGGTCCTGGCCGACGGACCGCCCGTGGCCGTGCTGCGCAAGCACTCCCGGGACGCGGCGATGATCGTGCTCGGCTCGCGCCGGCTGTCCGCGGCCACGGAGATGTTGACCACGGGCGGAATCGCGGTACCGGTCACCGCGCACGCGACCTGTCCGGTGGTCGTGGTCCGAGAGCCCGAGCACACGAGCGGCGAGCCGCCGACGATCGTGGTCGCGGTGGACGGCGCGCGGCATTCCGAACCGGCCGTGGCGTACGCCTTCGACGAGGCCGCCCGGCGCGGCGCCACGATCGTGGCCGTCAACGTCCGTCAGTTCTCCGGCGGGTTGTTGGCCGGGATGCGGATGCGCGAGGAGATGCAGGAGGGCCGCCTGCGGCTCGCCGAGACACTCGCGGGGTGGACGGAGAAGTACCCGAGCGTGCCGGTACACCGCGAGGTCGCCGTCGGACACCCGGTCGCGATCCTGCGCGAGGCCGCCGAGCACGCCCTGTGCCTGGTCGTCGGCACACGCGGACGCGGCGGCTTCGCGGGCCTGCTGCTCGGCTCGGTCGGTCAGGGCCTGATCCACCACGCCCGCTGCCCGCTGGTGATCGTCCCCACCTCGGCGGACGAGACATCCGCCGACCACGACTGAGCCCTCGCCGAACCGGGCATCGGCGCACGGTCGGCCTCGATGCCCCACCTCCCCTCTCCCACCCCCTCGAAGGGATTCCCCACCATGACCCAGGAATCGACCCCCCGTCCGGCTCCACTCCGGGGACACGTCGTCGTCGGCTTCGACGGCTCCCCCGGCGCCGAGCGAGCCGTGGACCTGGCCGCCGACGAGGCCGCCCGCCGAGACACCACCCTCGAAGTGCTGCACGCCCTGGAATGGGTCGAAGTCGCCGGCGGCGACGACCGCTTCGGGCAGCAGCTGCGCGAGAACGCCCGCGCCATCGTCGACCGGGGCGCCGACCGCGCCCGCGCCAGACACGCCGACCTGCGGGTGCTCGCCACGGTCGAACTCGCCAACGCCATCGACGCGTTGGAGGCCGCGAGCGATCGCGCCGCCCTGCTCGTCGTCGGCAGCCGGGGCATGGGCGGCTTCGCCGGCCTCCTGATGGGCTCGGTCAGCCTGCCCGTCTCGGCGGCGGCCCGCTGCCCGATCCTGGTCGTCCACCCCGAGCACGACACCGCCGTCGACCGTCCCGCGAAGCCGATCGTGGTCGGTGTCTCCGCCGACGACTGCGGCCCCGCCCTGGAAGCCGCCTTCGCCCAGGCGGCGGCCCGGAACCTGCCCGTACGCGCCATCCACGCGTGGCGCTACCCGGCGTCGCTGGCCGGCGGCCTGGCGTTCGCCCCGGCCGTGTCGATCATCGACGACTGGCGCACGATGGCGGAGACCACCCTGGCCACCGCCGTCAAGCCCTTCCGCGACAAGCACCCGGACGTCCCCGTCACCGAGGACGTCGTCCTGGACACCACCGCCCACGCCCTGATCACCGCGAGCGCCGACGCCGACCTCCTGGTCCTCGCCGCCCACCGCAACACCGGCCGCTTCGGCCCCAACCTGGGCCGAGCCACCCACACGGCCCTACACCACGCCCACTCCCCCATCCTCCTCACCCCGACCCAACCCCACCCCACCCCCAAGTCCACCAAACCCCCACGCCCCGACAACCCTCGCTGATCATCCGTCGGGTGGCCGGCCCGTCCTGATCGGGCCTGGGGGAGGAAGCGGGTCGTGCGGGTCCGTCGGTTCCGCCACCGATGGCGCACGGCTGCCGGGACGCCCGGGCCCCCGATTCGTCGTCACGCGAGACCGCAAGCCGGAACGCCCGAGTCCGGACACAGCGGCCGGCGGGCGGGGGATCGGCCCCGTCTACGCCATCGATCGGATCCGACGCTCGGGCCCGCTTCCGCGCCCTCGGCGACGGACCGACGCGGCACGAGGAAGCCGGCCGCCACCACACATCACGCACCCGCCGTGGTCGCCCGCGACACGATGTGGCGTAGGTACGTCTGTGGGTCATGCATGAACCGGCGCCAGTGGTCGACGAGTTGGAGATCCCCCCAGGTGGTGTGGCGGATGCCGTGATCGCCGACTTCGACGATGTCGGCGTCGGGGGTGGCGGCGAGGATGGGCGAGTGGGTGGCGCAGATGATCTGCGAGCCGGTACGCGTGAGGTCGTGCATGAGGGCGACGAGGGTCAGGCACGAGGTGAAACTCAACGCGGCTTCGGGTTCGTCCATCAAGTAGAGCCCGGGCTCGCGAAGCATGGCGTCGAAGACGGTCATGAAGCCTTCACCATGGGACTGTTCGGTGAGGTCTTGATCCCAGAAACCCGGCCACCCGGAGACGTTCCGCCCCAGATCGAACAACGTTTCGGCCCGGAGGAAGAAGCCGCGGCGTTTGAGGCGCGGCCCGCCGATCAGACCTGCCCCGGCCCTCGTCAGCTCCGGACGCAGGACCTCCCCCAGCGGGGTCGACACCCCGGCGCTCGCGTACTTCGTACCGGCCTTCCCGCCATGGGAGGAGATGCCGGCAACGCCGGCGATGGCCTCGATGACGGTGGATTTCCCGGAGCCGTTCTCACCGACGAGAAACGTGAGCGGCCGGTCGAAGTCGAGCCCGTCCGTGGCCAGTTGCCGTACCGGCTCCATCGTGAACGGCCACGTCGTGGGGAGCACGTCGGCGCTGTCGACGCTCACGCGGGTGATGAACACGGGCTCATGCCTCCGGGGGTCGGGGTACGGAGGCGGTCGGCGGGATTGCTCGGCGGCGCCTCCGGGTCAGGGTATTCGCCCGGTGCCACGTCCCGCAGGGAAGCGAAATCCCGCGGGACGCCCGCTCGGGGACCTACACCTACGTGAACTCCACCGCGTCGCCCGTCTCGTCCCGTTCCCGTTTCCCGGAATTTGCCGGTTCGTTCGGACCCCTTCGCCCGGCATGGCCGCCTGTGTGAGTGTTTCGCTTGCTCGGGCACGAACCCCGTCCTGCCCGGTCGTTCGCGGCTCACGAGATGCCCGCGACAGCAGGTCGGTGTCGTGGTCGAGGTCTGCCTTCCACCAAAGGAGCCTCGATGAATCGAAGAGTGACCACCACCGGGACCGTCCTCGCCTTACTCGCCGGCCTCACCGTCGGCGCGGCGGCCCAGTCGGCCGCCGCCGAACCGCCCGCGCCGCCCGGCTCGCAGGCACTCGCCGTCTCCGCCGCCGACCGGGCCGCCGCAAGCGGCCTGGACGTTCTGGCCAAGGGACCCGATGAGCAGTTCGAACGGCAGTCGGTGACGCCGTGGGTCGACGATCTGTACTCCGTCGCCTACGAGCGCACCTACCGCGGCCTGCCGGTCGTCGGCGGCGACGCCGTCGTCCTCGCCGACGGCAGGGGCCGCGTCCGCGCGACCCAGTCCGCGAGCGACGTGCAGATATCCACCCCCGTTCACCCGATCGTCACCGCCGACGCCGCGGAGGCCGCCTCCAGGGCCGAACTCGCGTCGGTGGACCGGGTCGAGTCGCACCGCCTGGTCGTCCGGGTCAGGGGCGATCGGAGCAACCTCGCCTGGGAGACCGTGCTCGTCGGCCGCACCGCGACCGCGCCCAGCAGGCTGCACGTCTTCGTCGACGCGAGCACGGGCACGGTGCTCGACAAGGTCGACGACGTCAAGGCCGGCACCGGCAACAGCCAGTGGAACGGCCCGAACATCCCGATCGACACCACCAAGTCCGGTGCCAGGTATTCGCTGCGCGACCCGGGCCGACCCGGCCTGTCCTGCGCGGACTACTCCACCGGGACGGTGTTCTCCAAGTCCACCGACTCGTGGGGCAACGGCCAGGCGTCGAGCAAGGAAACCGGCTGCGCCGACGTCATGTTCGCGGCCCAAAAAGAGTGGAACATGCTCCGCGACTGGCTCGGTCGCAACGGGCACAACGGCAGCGGCGGCAGCTGGCCCGTCAAGGTCGGCCTGAACGACGTCAACGCCTACTGGGACGGCTCGTCCGTCTCGATCGGGCACAACCAGGCGAACAAGTGGATCGCCTCGATGGACGTCGTGGGCCACGAATTCGGCCACGGCATCGACCAGTTCACCCCCGGCGGCGCCGGAAGCGAACCGGGTCTGGGCGAGGCCACCGGCGACATCATGGGCGCGCTGACCGAGGCGTACACCAACGAATCCTCGCCGTACGACACCCCCGACTACACCGTCGGCGAAACGGTCAACCTGGTCGGCCAGGGGCCCATCCGCTACATGTACAAGCCCTCCACCAACGGCGACCCGAACTGCTACAGCTCGTCGATTCCCAATACCGAGGAGCACGCGGCGGCGGGGCCGCTGAACCACTGGTTCTACCTGCTCGCCGAGGGCACCAACCCGGGCGGCGGCAAGCCGACCAGCCCGACCTGCAACAACACCGCCCTCACCGGCGTGGGCATCCAGAAGGCCGGCAAGGTCTTCTACGGCGGCATGCTGCTCAAGACCAGCGGCATGACGTACAAGAAGTACCGCACCGCGACCCTGAAATCGGCGAAGACCCTCGACCCCACGTGCGGTCTGTTCAACAAGACCAAGGCCGCGTGGAACGCCATCAGCGTGCCCGCCCAGTCCGGTGACCCCACCTGCACCGCGGGTTCGGGCCTGGACGACTTCTCGGTCGCCTTCACCTCGCCCTCGGGCATCGTGACACCGGGCGACTCGATCACGACCGCCGTGAGCACGGCCGTGACCGCGGGCGCGGCGCAGAACGTCACGCTGACCACGAGCGGCCTGCCCACCGGTGTGACCGCGACCATCACCCCGGCGTCCGCCGAGGTGGGCGGCTCGACGCTGACCCTGTCGGCGAGTTCGACCGCGCCGGCGGGCACCTACCCCGTGACCGTCACCGGTAGCGGCCCGACCTCCACCCACACCGCCCGGTACACCCTCACCGTCACGGGTCCCGGCAACCGGAGCCTCGCGCCGCCCGACATCAACGTGGCGAACGTGCAGGCGCACCTGAGTCAGCTGAACACGATCGCGACCCAGAACGGCGGCAACCGCCGTGCGGGCAGCGCCGGTTACACCGCGTCGGTGGCCTACGTGAAGGGCAAGCTCCAGGCCGCCGGCTTCACCGTGACCGAGCAGGTGTGCACCTCCTGCCAATACCGTTCCAACAACCTGATCGCCGACTGGCCCGGCGGCCCCGCCGACCAGGTCGTCATGTTCGGCGCCCACCTGGACGGCGTCAGTGCCGGTCCCGGCATCAACGACAACGGCTCCGGCTCGGCCACCCTCCTGGAGAACGCCCTCGCGCTCGCCCGAGCCAACCCCACCCTCACCAAGCACGTGCGCTTCGGCTGGTGGGCCGGCGAGGAACAGGGCCTCCAGGGCTCGCAGTTCTACGTCAGCCGGCTCACCTCGACACAGCGCGCCGCGATCAGGGGCTACTACAACTTCGACATGGTCGCCTCACGCAACGCGGGCTACTTCGTCAACAACATCAACTCGGCCACCGCCGCGCCCCTCAAGGCGTACTGGGACACGCTGAACCTGCGTCCCGAGGAGAACGTCGAGGGCCAAGGCCGCTCCGACGACTACTCCTTCCAGCGGGCCGGCATCCCCACCTCCGGCTACGCGGCCGGCGCCAGTGCCACCAAGACCTCCGCGCAGGCGGCCAAGTGGGGCGGCCAGGCCGGCCGATCGTACGACTCCTGCTACCACTCCGCGTGTGACACCACGAGCAACATCGACGCCACGGTCCTCAACCGCAGCGCCGACGGCGTGGCCTACACGATCTGGAAGACCGCGGTCGCCGTCACCACGCCCACCGCATAACCTCGACGATCGCCGGTACCGGCCGCCCGAAGCAGGCCGGTACCGGCGATCCCCACCCCTCACACGGCCGATCGCCCGGGGGTGCCGACCGGAAGGCGGCGATCCGCGCGATCGCCCGCGGGTCCCGGGCGACGCCCGGCCCGAGTGAGGACGTGGCGCGCGTCCCGGTCCCGCCGGACGAGACCGCGCCGACGGTGACGCACCGCGCCGACGAGATCGACCCCGCCACGGCCCGTGGCTGGAGCGTGGCCGCGACCGGCCCCGCTCGGCCGCTGCTCCCGGGGCCCGAGCGCGACCACTACCGGCGGGTGCCCCCCCGGGTCGGGTCCACGGCCCCCACGACGCCATCGTGCGCATTCGCCCCCACGCCACCACCGCGCATCGCCTCGGCCGGCCGCTCACAGCCGTCACCGACCGGGGGTGACTCCGGGTTCAGGGCCGGGTTCAGGGGCCGGGCTCGGAGCCTGGTTCAGGGGTGGTCCGGCAGGTCGATGCCGTGTTGCTCGGCGAGTCGTTCCAGGGCGTCCAGGCGTGCCTGCCAGACCTCCGTGCCGTATGCGTCCTCGTCCCGACGGGCCTGATCGAGCTTGTCGCGGGCCTCTTCGATGCCGCCGGTCAGTTCGTGGATGAATTCCCCCACGGGTGCCTCCTGGAGTGGTGGGCGGGGCGCACGCGGAGTGCGCGGACGACCGATGGACGGATGGGTCTCCTGACACTTGCCGCAGTTGCCAATCTTATCAATTGCTAAGCTATCGTCTTCGTCGGGCATCAGGTCTCGTGTTGCCGAGCCGGCGCGGGAGCGACCCGAGAGGGAGGTGGACGCGGATGCCGGGAAGCTGGGGGGATCTGTTCAGGTGCGCCGTGTGGACGCGGGCTCGCGAAACGGCCGCGCGATCGAGATCGGCGCGACGTTCGGACCGGTGTGCGGCACGGAGCGGTACGGGCTGCGGATCATCGCGCCGCAGCGGCGCGCGCACGTGCTGCCGGCCACGGGGCCGGTGACCCGGAACCCGGCGGAGCCATCGCGGCGTGCGTACGCGAACGCAACGCGCCGGGATCCTCCCCACGACCGAGTACACAGGTACACGCACCCACGAGAGCACAGACGCGAGGACCATCCGTGCCCACCACACACCCACACCCACCCGAACAGCCCGGCCGCCGTGCGGCCACCGCGACCGCACCCCCTCGCACCGTGACCCCCGGGAAGGAGGCGCAGCGGTGAGCACCCCCCTGTACGAACTCAAGGCCGAGTTCTTCAAGACGCTCGGGCACCCGGCCCGCATCCGCGTTCTGGAACTGCTCAGCGAACGCGAGCACTCCGTCGCCGAGATGCTTCCCGAAGTCGGCATCGAGGCGTCGCGGCTGTCCCAGCAGCTGGCCGTGCTGCGCCGCGCCAACCTGGTGGCGGTCAGCCGCCGGGAGGGGTCGACGGTCTACTACACCCTCACCAGCCCCCAGGTGAGCGAACTGCTCGCGGTCGCGCGCGGCATCCTGACCGGGCTGCTCACCGAACAGATGGAACTCCTCCAGGACCTGCGCGCGACCACGCGCGAGGTCTCCCCCGGGCCGCCCCGGGGCTGAGTCGGACCGCATCCGGAGCCGCCCACCCGCACGACGGCCGCCGGGAACGAACGCCCGGCCACGGGCGGCCCGCGGGGCATCGGCACGGCGCACCTTCCAGGAACGAGGTTCCGCACCATGAACGACCGGCGGCAGGCACCCCACCCCGCGCGGGACACCCCTCCTCCCCCGGTCGGGACACGGGCCGCCGGCCGGCTCGCCCTCCTGCCCGGACGCGGCGACCTGCGCGGCATGCGCCGCTCCCCCGGACGCGACCTGGTCGCGGGCCTGACCGTCGCGGTGGTCGCGCTGCCGCTGGCGCTGGCGTTCGGCGTGGCCTCCGGACTGGGCGCCCAGGCCGGGCTGGTCACCGCGATCGTGGCCGGCGCCCTGGCCGCCGTCTTCGGCGGGTCCAACCTCCAGGTGTCGGGCCCGACCGGGGCGATGACCGTCGTCCTGGTCCCGGTGGTCGCCGCGCACGGTACCGACGGCGTCCTGATGGTCGGCCTCCTCGCCGGGCTGATCCTCGTGCTGCTGGCCGTCCTCCGGCTCGGCCGGCTCGCCGCGTTCCTGCCGGCGCCCGTGATCGAGGGGTTCACCGCCGGTATCGCCGTGGTGATAGCCCTGCAACAGGTCCCCGCCGCGCTCGGCACAGCCCACGCCGACGGCGACAAGGTCTGGCAGAGCGCCGCCGACGCCGCCTCCCGCTGGCTCGACCGGCCCACCGCCGCCGCGCCGGTCACGGCCCTGGCGGTCGCCGCCGTCATGCTCCTGGGGGCGCGGTGGCGTCCGGCGATCCCGTTCTCCCTGGTCGCCGTGGCGGCGGCGACGGCCCTGGCGTGGTCCGCGGACCTGCCGCTGACGCCGATCGGGGACCTGCCCGCGGGGCTGCCCGCCCCCTCGCTGGGCTTTTTGGACACCTCGCTCCTGGTCTCCCTGCTGCCCTCGGCCGCGGCGGTCGCGGCGCTGGCCGCGCTGGAGAGCCTGCTCTCGGCGACCGTGGCCGACGGCATGACGGTGGGGCAACGGCACGACCCCGACCGGGAGTTGTTCGGGCAGGGCGTGGCCAACCTCGCCGTACCGCTGTTCGGCGGCGTCCCCGCCACCGCGGCCATCGCCCGCACCGCCGTGAACGTACGCGCCGGCGCCACGTCACGCCTGGCCGCCCTGACCCACGCCGTCGCGCTGGCCGTCATCGTGTTCACCGCCGCCTCCCTCGTCGCCCACATCCCGCTGGCCGCCCTCGCCGGTGTCCTTCTCGCGACCTGCGTGCGCATGGTCGAGGTCTCCGCGCTGCGCGCCCTGGCCCGCTCCACCCGCCCCGACGCGCTCGTCCTGGCGCTGACCTTCGTCGTCACCGTCGCCCTGGACCTGGTCACCGCCGTCGCGGTGGGCATCGGCCTCGCCGTGGTCCTGGCCCTGCGCTCCGTCGCGCGCACCGCCCGCCTCGAACAGGTCCCGCTGGACGCGAGCGACCACACCGACGAGGAACGCGCCCTCCTCGAAGCGCACATCGTGGCCTATCGCCTCGACGGGCCCCTGTTCTTCGCCGCGGCCCACCGCTTCCTGCTGGAGTTGTCCGAGGTCACCGACGTGCGGGTGGTCATCCTGCGGATGTCCCGCGTCACCGCACTGGACGCCACCGGCGCCGGCGTCCTGGGCGACGCCGTCGACAGACTCGAACAGCGTGGCATCACCGTCCTGCTCTCCGGGATGAAGCCCGCCCACGACGACATCCTCGCCACCCTGGGAGTGGCCGACCACCTGCGCCGCGACCGGCGGATCCTGCCCGACACCCCGGCCGCCATCGAGTACGCGCGGACCCTCATCGGGCAACCCCACGACCGACCGGCCCCGTTCGGCGCCGACCCCGTCACGCGGACGCTGCCGTGTTGAACCGCGATCCCGTCGGCCGCGACCACCCGAACGCCAACCCCGCCTTCGGCGTGCGCATCCACGTGTCGCCCGCCGCCACCGACATCGTCGAGGGCATCCTCGCCGACGCCCCAAATCCCGAGCGATCGGATCGGAGAATCGCCATGCCTCCCGACGACACGAACGCGGAACGTCCCACCCCGCCACGCCCCGTCGGGAGACGGCAGACCCAGAAGGAGATGGAGCGAGGCATCATCGTCTGGCTCCTCGTATTCACCTTCGGAACGCACCTGATCGGCGGCGGAATCTGGCTCTACATCCACTTCAGCGGGCGCGGCTGACCGCCCCCGCGTCGCCCCTTCGTGAACAAGGCCGAGAACGAGGCCGAGAACAAGGCAAGGAAAGACCACCCATGAGCGATGCGACCCAGACCCTGCCGAGCTGCCCCGAGTGCACCGGCGCCCACACCTACGAGATGGGCGCATTGCTGATCTGTCCCGAATGCGGCCACGAATGGTCGCCCACGTCCGGCGCACCCGCCGCGGACACCTCGGATGCGCCGATCAAGGACGCGGTCGGCAACACGCTCGCCGACGGCGACACCGTGACGGTGATCAAGACACTGAAGGTCAAGGGCAGCCCGACCGGGATCAAGGCCGGCACCAAGGTCCGCAACATCCGCCTGGTGAACGGCGTGGACGGCCACGACATCGACTGCAGGATCGACGGATTCGGACCCATGCAACTCAAGTCCGGCGTCGTGAAGAAGGCCTGAAAAGGCCTGAACACGACCCTGCACCGAGATCGCGGACCGGCCGACGCGGCGCGACGCGACCTGGCGTGTCCGCGGTCGCCGCCCCGCTCAGCTCTCGAATTCGCGGACGCGCAGCACGTCGAGGTTGCGGAACGTGGGCTGCCCGTCGCACAGCTCGGCGAGCCGGGCCGCGAACTCGGCCGTCTCGGGGCGGTTGGAGTTCTCCATCGCCAGTTCGCGGGAGGGGAATTCCACGATGTTCAGATACACGTTCTCCTGGTCGAGGTCGCGGGTCTGCGCAGCGCGCCTCGCGATGCGGTGACCTTCGTTCCTGGCGACCCAGGCGTCCAGGGCGGCGTCGAACTCGTCGATGCGGGTCGTCCGGTATTCGATGATCTGGATGAATGTCATTGCTCCGGCCCTCGGCGTTCGTAGTGACGGGCGGGCCGCCGGCCGCGGGACAGCGGCCCCTGCCACCTCCAGGGTCCCGCCGGTGCTCCGGACTCGCAAAGCCGCGACCCGGCCCGGCAGCGGCCCGTGGCCTCGCGACCACCGCCGGGGTCGGCGTGTAGCCGCAGGCCGACAGGGAACGATCCCACCCGGCACCGGGAAAGGCCGCAACCGAGTCGGGCGGCCGTGGCACCCGACGGCGAGAGGGATCGTATGCGGATCGGCATCATCACGACCGCCCGCCCGGGTCTGGAGCACCTGGCCGCCCGCGCGGAGGAACTCGGTTTCAGCAGTTTCTGGGTATACGACACACCGATGGTCCACGGTGATCCGTTCGTCGGCCTCGCGCTCTGCGCCAAGTCCACCAGCCGGATCAAACTCGGTATCGGGGTCACCTCACCGGCGCTGCGCTCCGCGCCCGCCGCGGCGGCGGCGCTCGGCAGTCTCAACGCCCTCGCTCCCGGCCGCGTCATCTGCGGTGTCGGCACGGGCAACACCGCGCGCCGCACGCTGGGCATGCGGCCGGCGAAGACGGTCGAACTCGAGTCGTTCACGGCTGCCTTGCGGGATCTCACCGCGGGCCGCGAGTCGGACCATCACGAGGGAACCCGGTCGAGCAGGGTGCGCTTCCTGCACGTGGCCGGCTACGTCGACACCGAGGACCCGGTGGAGTTCGTCGTGGCCGCGTTCGGCCCGAAGGTCGCCGCCGTCGCCGGCCGCCTGGGTACGGGAATGATCTCCTTCGCACTGCACGCCCCCGAGGCCTGGTCCGCGCTCGACCGGGCCCGCCGAGCAGCGGCACGGGCCGCGGGCAACAGCGAGAAGGCGCGTGCGTACCTCGTCTCCTCCCTGTACGTTCTCGGCGACGGCGAGGACCGGTACGGCGATGCCGTCAAGGACGCGATGGGGCATATCGCGGTGAGCGCACTGCTCCTCGCCGTGGAGGACCCGGCCTTCCGCGCGGCCCTGCCGCAGGAGGAGTCCGCGGCTGTGGACCGCCTGCTCCACCTACGCGGCACCACCGCCACCGACCCCAACCGCCACCACACGCTCTACCGCAACTATCTCGGCCGACTGTCCCCCGAGGAGCGCGATCTCGTCGTGCCATCACTGGTGGACAGGTTCGGTCTGGTCGGTACCGGGGACGAACTCGGTGAGCGGATCGACACGCTGGAGAAGTCCGGGGTCGACGAACTCGTGATCCAGCCCGTGGTAAACCCCGAGGCGGAAATGGCCGAACTGGCCCGGCTCCTGCCCTGACACCACACAGCCCGTTCACGACGCTGTCCCGAACATCGTCCGGACAAGGCTCCGACCAGGCCGGATGGTGTTCCGCTTGTCCGGGACAGCGCCGTCCCCTTGTTCACCCCCCATGGCCCGAACGATGCTCGGTGAGGGCCGTCCGGATCGCCGACACAGGCCCACTCGACACACCACCGATTCGGCACCCGATCCTTCCACCTCACAGGGGAGAACATGAAGGGCACTCTCAAGGCATTACTGGTCACCACCGCCGTGGCGGCCGCCGTGGGGATCACGCCCGCCACCGCGAACGCCGCGGCCGACTGGTCGTGCCGTTCCATCGCGAACCAGTACATGTACTTCAAGGCGAACACCCCCCTGCACGCCAAGCCCCTGGGCAACTCCCAGGTCTACGCCATTTTCTCCAGCCCGCAGTTGATCGACGGCTCGTGCGTGAACAAGTACGGCAAGCAGTGGTGGCGTACGGGCTACTCCTCCGGATACGGCTACATCTACGACGGCTACCGAACCGGCTGACCGACCGCCGTCGACGTTGCCTCGAAAGGGTGAACCCTGGGGTCACGACGCCACGGCGACAGCGCCGACGACCGGCACGAAATCCCGGCACCGTGGCCCCCTGCCCGCTCTCTCGCGGCTCGCCGCCGTTCCTCCTCGAAGGCGTCTCCGCCCGAAAATCCCGTTGTCGTCGACGCGTCGAACCGACCACCGTGGATGCCGTGAACCGATCCTCCCGACGTCGTCGTGACCCGGCCGCCGAGACCATCGCCCGCGGCGTGGCCAGTGGCGAGGAACTCTTCGGTGGCAAGCTCGCACACAACCATGGCGCGTTCGCCCATCAGGACGCGCACCTGCACCTGTCGCTGCTCGGCACGTTCCGGCAACTTCCCCGGCTGGTCGCGGCGTCGGTACGGCTGGCCTGGCGCACCGACCCGCGGGCGTTGTCGGCGGTCGGTCTCGCCGAACTCGGGCGGGGTGTGGCCGGAGCGTTCAGCCTGCTGGCCACCAATCAGGTCCTGGTGCGGTTGTTCGCCCAGGGCGCCACTCCGGACCGGGTACGGGCCGCGTTGCCCGCCCTGTTGGCGCTGGCCGCGTCCGGGGTGGTCGTGTCCTTGCTACAGGCGCTCTCCACCGGCGCGGCCGGCCGTCTGGAGCCCAAACTCGAACGTGTCGCCGAGACGTCGCTGCTGAGCAAGACGGCCAGGGTGGAGATGGCCACCCTGGAGGACGGTGACTTCAAACGCCTGCTGCAGTCGGCGAGTTGGGGCACCGATGCCTCGCGTCGGATGATCTCCTACACGATCGGCATCGCCAACGCGTTGATCTCCCTCGCCGCCGCGGCAACCGTACTCGCCGTGCTGCATCCGGTGTTGCTGCCGCTCCTCGCGTTGATCACCGTTCCCCAGGCTTGGGGCGCGGTCCGCGATGCGCGCCGGCGCTACGCCTCCGTCCAAAAGTGGATCGACCACAACCGGCAACAGGGCGAAGTCGCCTGGCATCTGCGGCACATCGGGGCCGGTCCCGAGGTCCGCGTACACGGAGTCGGCGACTACCTGGTGGAACACTTCGAGCGGATGGCCGCGGCCGGCGAGGCCGAGGAGAGCCGACTCGCGCGCGCCGAAGCCGTCACCGGCCTGCTGTCCGCCGCCCTGGCGGGGCTCGCCACGGGCGTGACATACGTCGTGCTGGGTTGGCTGACCTGGACCGGGCGCACCGGGCTGGCCGCGTCCGGCACCGCGGTCCTGGCGATCCGCACCGGCACCGGCGCACTGACCCGACTCGTCGAACAGGTCCAACAGACGTACAAGCAATCGCTGTTCGTCCAGGACCTCGAACGCGCCTGCGCGCTCGCCGACGAACACGCCATCCCGCGCGGCGGCCTGCCCGTGGAGCGGTTCCCCGACCGTATCCGGCTCGACGACGTCACCTACACCTATCCCGGCCGCGACACCCCCGCCGTCGACGCCGTCTCCCTGACCATCGAACGCGGCCAGGTCATCGCGCTCGTCGGCGAGAACGGCTCCGGCAAATCCACCCTGGCGAAGATCATCGCGGGGCTGTACCGGCCGCAGTCCGGGCGCATCCGCTGGGACGGCGTCGACGACACCGCCCTGGATCGCGACCAACTCTTCGGCCGCGTCGCCCTGATCTCCCAGTCCTTCACCGAATGGCCGTTCACCGCCGCCAATATCCGCATCGGCCGCCCCACGACGCAAGGGCACACCACCGACGGCGTCGCCGCGACCGTGCCCGGTCCACGGGCACACCCCGACACCGCCTCGGAACGCCCGGGGCCCGCCCCGGATCCCGCGCTCGAAGCCGCCGCCCGATACGCCGAGGCCGACCGGGTCATCGACGAACTCCCGAGGAAATGGCACACCCTCCTCGACCGCTCCTACGTGGGCGGAGTGGCCCTGTCCGGCGGACAATGGCAACGCATCCTCCTGGGTCGCGGCGTCTACCGCGACGCCGACCTGATCATCGCCGACGAACCCACCTCCGCCCTCGACGCCAGGGCCGAAATCGCCGCGTTCGAACGCGTCCGCGCCCTCGCCGACTCCGGACGCACCGTCATCCTCATCACCCACCGCCTCGCCGGCACCCGCCTCGCCGACCACATCTACGTCCTCGACCACGGCGCCCTCATCGAAGACGGCACCCACCACGAACTCCTCGCCCACGAAGGCCGCTACGCCACGATGTACCGGATGCAAGCCGACCAATACGAAGCCGGACACAGGGCAGCTCAGCCACCCGAATGACGTCGGTCGGCGGGAACGACCCGGGCGCCACCGTGATCATGGGCGGCATCGGAGTGGCCATCCCGGGACTCGCCCTGGTCGTACTCGTACCGCGGATGTCGCTCGCCCGGGCCGTCGCACGCGACGTCGAGGCGGCGCGGACGCAGACCGAGTCGGACGCGGTGAGCCGATGCCGATCACCGTTTTGCATCGTGCGTCGATCCGCACGAATCCCTTGTCCGGGTGAACCGAATGGACTAGACCTCTGCTACGCCTGCCCTCCTGGCGTATGGACGCACCGCCGGAACTAGGAGATCGTGTATGCCCGTTCGTCCCTCCGGTCTGCTCGCGGCCGTCACCGCCGCCTTGCTGCTGGCCACCGCCACCACCACCGCGCACGCCGCGAACACCGCCGGCCACGGGTCCCACGGCCCCAAGCCGAAGGGCCAGCGGATCGGCTACTTCACCCAGTGGGGCGCCGACAGCTCCGCCAAACGTGTTCAGGACACCGGCCAGGCCGCGAAGCTGACCATCATCAACTACGCCTTCGGCAACGTCTCCGCCGAGGGGACCTGTTTCGAGGCCAACGTCGACGGCCAGGGCTACGCCTACGACGACTACCAACGCCCGTTCACCGCCGCCCAGTCGGTGGACGGCGTGGCCGACGCACCCGACCAGGCGCTCAAGGGCCACTTCAACCAACTGCGCAAACTGAAGGGCGAGAACCGGCAGCTCAGTACCGTCGTCTCGCTCGGCGGCTGGGCCTGGTCCAAGTACTTCTCCGACGCGGCCGCCACCGACGAGTCACGCAAGAAGTTCGTCTCCTCCTGCGTCGACCTCTACATCAAGGGCAACGTGCCGAGGCTCGACGGCGCCCCGGAAGGCGGCCCCGGCGCCGCCGAGGGTGTCTTCGACGGTATCGACGTCGACTGGGAGTATCCGGGTGGCGGCGGCGCGGAGGGCAACGTCTCGCGCCCCGAGGACGGCCGCAACTTCACCCTGCTGATGGCCGAGTTCCGCAAACAGCTCGACGAGTACGCCGCACAGCGCGCCAAGGCCCAGGCCCACGGCAAGCCCCGGCACTACCTGCTGACCGCTGCCCTGCCGGCCAGTTCCGTGGTCGCCGACCGTCTGGAGATCCCCGCGGTCTCCGGCTCGGTCGACTACATCAACCTCATGACCTACGACCTCCACGGCAGTTGGGAGGCCAAGGGCCCGGCCAACCACCACGCCAACCTCTACTCCGACCCCACCGACCCCGACGTCCGCCGACGCAGCGCCGACCAGGCCGTCGACCACTACGCCGAACTCGGCCTGCCGTCCGGGAAAACGGTCCTGGGCGTCCCGTTCTACGGCCACGGATGGACCGGCGTTCCGGCGGGCGACCGCAACGGCCTCTACCAGAAGGCCACCGGCACCGCACCGGACCTCACCTACAAGGAACTCGGCGCCCGCCCCGGCAGGACCTACGTCGACCGCGTCCACGGCGCCTCGTGGAAGTACGACGGCGACACCTTCTACAGCTTCGACAACTCCGAAGTCCTCACCGCCAAGGCCCGCTACACGCGCCGCAACGACCTGGCCGGCGTGATGATCTGGGCCCTGGACGGCGACGATTCGCGCGGAAGCGCCGTCGCCGCACTGGACCGCGGCCTGCGCCGCTAGAGAGCGTCCGAGAAGGGTTTTTCGGGCAAACCGACCTGGTGGTCGCTGGAGGCGGCGCACATCGGGAACCGCAGTGATCAGTGCCCCTGGACGACACCAACGCGTCGCCCCTGCCCGGAGTTCGGGCAGGGGCGACGCGTTCGGAGGGTGGTTACAGCGCCAGTCGGTGCACGCTTCCGTAGGTCGTGCCCGCGAACAGCCACCGGCCGTCGGCGGATACGGTCAACGACGAGACCGACGGTTCCGGCAGGTTCTTGGTGATCGATCCCCAGGTGCGGCCGCCGTCGGTGCTGCGGAGCACCCCGAGCGCCGGGGAATGGTATTCGTGCGAGCCCGCGAACACCGTCGAGCCGTCCGGGGTGAACGCCAGCGAACTCAGGTAACCGGTCAGGTCGCCGGCCGCCTTCGTCAGGTTCTTCCCGCCGTCGGTGGTCACGTACAGCGCGTCCCTGGCGGCGATGACCGCGTGGCCCGGGGTGCGCGGGTTCAGCGCGATCGCGCTCACCCAGCCGTCGAGCAGCTTGGTCAGGGTGACGCCGCCGTCGGTGGTGCGGAAGAGCCCGTCCGGGCCGCCGAGCCAGGCGCTGTCGGGGTCGACCGGGTCGACGGCGACGCTGGTGAAGCCGTTCAGGTCGCCCTGCCCGTTCTGGACCAGGGACTCGCCGCCGTCGTTGCTGGTGTACACCGCAGACGGCGAGTGGGTGGCGATGTACAGCCGCTTCGGGTCACCGGGGCTGACCGCGATGCCGAGAGCCTTGCCCGGTACGGCCGTCTGCGTGATGGTCCACCGCACGCCCGCGTCGGTCGACTTCTCCAGGTAGAAGCAGGGTTGATCGAAGGTGCAGGTGTTGCGTACCCGGTACACCGTCGAGGGGTTCGACGGATCGGTGGCCAGGCCGTCGATCCGGTTGCCCACGGTGTGCGGCGCCGAGCCGGAGAAGCCCCATTCCTGGTACCCGCGCGGCAGTCGGCTCTTCAGGGGCGCGGACGACTGGTAGGTACCGGTCATGGTGCCCGCGACGATCGCCGGGCCCGACTTGCCCCGGGCGACGGTCAGCGACAACACCTCGGAACCGGGTACGCCGATCCGGCGGAAGGACTGGTGGTCGTCGGTGGTGTAGATGCCCGCGCCGGCCGAGATGACGTCGGTGCCGGGCCGTCCGGGGAACGTGCCGATGCTTTCGTACAGGTCGATGCGGGCCAGGCCCGCCTCGGGACGCCAGGTGCGGCCGTTGTCGCGGCTGCCCCACTGCTGCATCTCACCGGTGGACTGGTTGACCTGGATGTGCAGCCGGCCCGAGCCGTCCACGATCGCGGCAAGGACCACCACGTCGGTGCCCCACGGCCCGCGCAGCGCCCGCCAGTGCGCGCCCCGGTCGGTGGAGACCTGCGCGACCTGCAGGTCGCCCCTGGCGACCAGGGTGCCGCCGGTGCCGGTGAACTGATCGACGCCCGCGCCGGTCGAGCCGGGACGGGGCAGCTTCACCGGGGTCCGCGCGCCTCGGCGCAGCACCCAGACGTCGGCGCCGGCGGTGAAGTACAGGTCGCCGTCGGTGAACTTCGGGTTGCGCGCGTCGGCGGGGGCACCGGCCAGCAGCTGCCAGGTGTTGCCGTTGTCGGTGGTCACGTGCACACCCTCGGCGCCCGTCGCGTACAGCCGCGCGCCGGTCGGGTCGAACACGACGCCGCTGATCCCGCCCGGGGTGTCCAGCACCCGGGTGAACGTTTTGCCGGCGTCGGTGCTGCGCAGCACGTACCCGCGCCAGTGCTCCTTCTCCACGCCGCCCGCGAACACCACGTCGGGCCGGAGCGGGCCGGCCGCGATGCCGCCGGCGTCCGTGGCGTCCACCGGCAGTTCGTTGCTCTGCTGCCAGGTGCTGCCCCGGTCGTCGGATCGGAAGACGACGTTGCCGATCGGGGTCTGCACGTAGGCTCGTTCGGGCCGGGCGGGGGTGAACGCCAGTTTGCCGCCGCTGCCGTTCGGGCCGACCTGCCGCCATTCGTTGCCCCGGGTGGCCAGGGTCGTCGGCGGGTCGGCGGAGTCCGCGGGTTCCGCTCCGGCGGGCGCCGCGCCGAACGCGCCGAACACGGTGCCGAAGGCCACCGTGGCGATCAGGAGTAGTCGGCGCCGGGACACCTTCGCTGAACTCGACCGTGAATGTTGTGCGTTGAACATGCCGTCTCCCATGGGGCCGGTGATGCGCTCTTTGTAGTCGCGGCTCCCGACGGTCGGCCAGGTGTGGCCGCCGGCCGGTTGCGGCCGGCGCCGGAATCGGCCATGCTCGCTCGCCATGGAAAATGACGAGTTGGTGTTCGGCGCCGTCGGGGTCACGCCGTTCGACGAACGGGTCTATCGCACCGTTTTGGCCGGTCCGCCGGTCACCGTGCGCGACTTGGCGGAGCGCACCGGCTCGGGCGCCGAGCGGCTGCAGTCGGCCCTCGCCCGGCTGCGCGGCCACGGTCTGGTCAGCCGGCTCTCGGGCCGCCCCACCCGGTGGGCGGCCGTCAGCCCCACCGCCGCCCTGGCCGCCCTGGTCCGCAACGCGCACGCGGACCTCGGCCGGGTCACCGAGACGGCCGCCGAACTCGAGGCCCTCTACCGCGCGCTCGGCGAGACCGCCCGCCCCGGCGAGGGCGTCGAACTGCTGACCAGCGCCGACGAACTCGGCCGGTGGTTCGCCCGGCTCCAGCAGGAGGCCACCGAGGAGATCATGAGCCTGGACCGGCCGCCGTACGTCCTGGCCCACGGCAACCCGCTCCAACACACCCTGCTGGGCCGCGGGGTTCGGTACCGCACGATCTACGCCCCGGAGTCGTTCGAGATACCCGGGAACCCGGACGTCGTGGCCGGCCTGTCGCAGGCCGGCGAAGAGGCCCGGGTCCTCGCCGACGTCCCGCTGAAGATGTCCGTCGCCGATCGCCGGATCGCCCTGCTGCCCCTGCACCTCGACCCGCCCATCACCCGCAGCGTGGTCATTCGGGGCACCACCCTCGTCGACGCCCTGGTCACCCTGTTCGAAGGGCTCTGGACCCAGGCGGTCCCCCTCACCGCCGCCGGCTCCGAGTCGGCGGGCGACCCGCTCGACGAGGAGGACCGACGGATCCTGAACCTGCTGCTGTCCGGGCTCAAGGACGAGACGATCGCCCGGCAACTGGGCATCAGCACCCGGAGCCTGCGACGGCGAATGCGGGTACTCCTCGACGAGTTGGGCGCGGAGAACCGGTTCCAGGCCGGCGTACAGGCGGTGCGGCGCGGCTGGGTGTAGGGGGCTCACACGGCGCGCTCGCACAGGGGCGCTCACGCAGGCGCGTTCACGCAGGCGCGTTCACGGCCGATGGGCCGTCGCCGATCCCGAATACGTCGGGCCGCTCACCGGGCCTCCTCCGGTCCGGCGTCCGCCGGTTCGTGGTCCGCGCAGTCCACGCGTAGTTCGCCCGGTCCGAACGGTGCGTCGACGAACGCGCAGTGGTGGGGACGGTCCGGGTCCCGCGGGTGCGCGTCCGGTCGGAAGAAGCGGCACGTCACGCACGTACGCGAGACCGGGATCGCGTCGTGCTCCTGCAACACCTTGATCATCGTGGTGGTTCCGCGCAACATCGCCGCGACGTCGGCGTCCGACAGCGCGTCGAGGGCCTCGCGCAGCGGCGCGGGGACGACGCCCAGCCGATCCGCCTCCGCCCGACCGGCGTCCGTCAGGGTCAGCGTCACCGCGCGCGTGTCGACCGGATCACGCCGGCGGTCGACGAGGCCCTTCGAGGTGAGCGCACGCATCGCGTCGCTGACCGTCGGCGGCGTGGAGGCGAGCGCCTTGACGATCTCGCCCTGCCTGCGCGGTCGGGCGTCCGCGGCCAGGTACAGCAGGATGTCGGCCTGCAACGGACTCAGCTTCGCCGGACCGCCGTTGTGCCAGGCCGTCAGGCGCACCGCCTGGCCGAGCCGGGTCAGGCCGAGCAGCAGGTGCTCGGTGGGCGAGAGCCCCGGTGATCCGTCCATCGGCGTGCTGCCTCTCTTTCGTTTCCTCTTCCCGTTCCGGATCGCCCCGTCTCTTGCATTCTAGGCAGGGCCAACTATATTTGGCACTGCCAACAGTCCTTCGGCGCACGCCGCCGAAGGCCCGGTTTCGCATACCCAGTCGAGGAGTTCCCGCCATGTCCCGTCTGTCCATGGTCGACCCGGCCACCGCCGCCCCCGATGCCCGCCGCCTGCTCGCGAAGGTGGAGAGCGCCCTTGGCGTGACGCCGAACATGATGCGGGCGATGGCCGTATCGCCCGCCGTCCTCGACGGCTACCTCTCCTTCGCCGGCGCGCTCGCCAAGGGGTCGCTGTCGGGTGCGCTGCGCGAGCAGATCGCGCTGGTCTCGGCGGCCGAGAACGCGTGCGAGTACTGCTACGCCGCGCACCACGTACTCGGCGCCCACGCCGGGGTGAGCGACGCGGACCTGGCGTCGGGTGGCCACGCCGAGGCGTCCGACCCGAAGGCCGCCGCGGCGCTGCGCTTCGCGCGGGCGGTGTTGCGCACGAAGGGCTTCGTGTCCGACGCGGATCTCGCCGACGTACGCGCGGCGGGTTACGACGACGGCGAGATCGGCGAGATCATCGGCGCGGTCGCGCTCAACGTGTTCACCAACTACTTCAACTCGGTCGGCCGCACCGAGGTCGACTTCCCGTCGGTCGCACTGCCCGGGTAAGTCCCGAGCCGGCCACAGCGGTTGGGGCGGCCCACGCCGCCCCGACCACGCCGGGACGCACGGGCGCGCTACGCCGGTGGGCCGTCCGGGAGCGAGGACGGCGCCGCGCCGGGCAGGATCCGGCCGACCGAGAACGCGGGGTCGTTCTCGGGTTATCGGGAGTCCTGTGCCCTATTCGATATTCGGCAGTCGATATTCGATTCAGATGTTCGGGTAGTGCTCCGCCCACGGGGCGGCTTCTTCGACCTCCGCCGCCAGTCGCAACAGAATGTCGTCCCGCCCCCACCCCGCGGTGAACATCACGCCGATCGGCATTCCTCGCGTGCTCCACTCCACGGGCAGGCTCAGGGCCGGGAAGCCGGTCGCGTTGGCGAGGACGGTGTTTCCGGTGAAGGCCGTCATCGCGGCGAGTTCGCCCGCCGGGTCGGCGTCGTCGCGCAGTTCGCCGAGGGTCTGTGTCGGGCGGGTGATCGTCGGGGTGATCACGATGTCCACGTCGGCGTGATCGAGCGTCCACGCGCGGGCCCGCGCCTGCAACGTGCCCAGTGCCGCGGCCAGTTCGGCCGCCGTGGTCCGGGTCGCGATCGCGCGCAGATGCCGGACGATCGGGCGCAGCAGGGGCTCTGCGCCCGGCGGCAGCGGCAGGCCGCCGGCGAGGGACGCGAAGGCCAGGGTGAACGACTCGGTGAACAGCGGGTCCTCGGCCTGGTCGCGACGCACCACGGTGTGCCCGAGGGATTCGAGCAGCAGCCCGGTACGGGTGATCGCCTCCGCCGACTCGGCGGCCACCGGGCCACCGGAGACCGACCCGTGCGCGACCGCGATCCGCAGGCGTGGCAGCGGCCCGTCACAGGCCGCCCGGTAGCTGCCCGCCGAAGGCGCCGGGGGATGCACGGTGTTCGCGCCTGGTCGCGAGGCCAGGACGTCCAGGAGCGCGGCCGTGTCGCGTACGGTCCTGGCCAGTGGTCCGCGCGCCGACAGGCCCATGTTGTCGCCGCGGTCGGGGCCGGTGGTGATCAGGCCCCGGCTCGGCTTGAGGCCGATCACGCCGCAGACGCTCGCCGGGGACCGCAACGACCCGGCGGTGTCGCTGCCCTGCGCGAACGGCAACAATCGTGCGCCCACCGACGCCGCCGCGCCGCCGCTGCTGCCGGCGGCGCCGCACGCGAGGTCGAACGGGCTGCGCGCGGGCGGGGCGATGTCGGGTTCGGTGTAGCAGGCGGCGCCGAACTCGGGCACCGTGGTCTTGCCGATGTCGATGAGGCCGCCGGCCCGCAGGATGGTGACGATTTCGCCGTCCGCGTCCGGGATCCAGTTTTGGAACACCCTGCTGCCCAAGGTGGTGCGAATTCCGCGCGTCTCCTCGAGGTCCTTGATGCCGATGGGCACTCCGAAGAGCGCGGGCAGCGGCTCGTCGCGCCTGTCGCGCAGGGTGCGTTCGGCTCGGCGCGCCGATTCCCTGGCGTGTGTGTCGGCGATCGTGGTGAACGCCCCGACCGTGTCCGCCTCGGCGGCGCGCCGGAGGAAATGGTCCACGACATCCACCGGGGAGGTTTCTCCGGAGGCGATGACGGAACCGAGCTCCAGGGCTGATAGTTCGTGCAATTCAGACATGCGCGGTGCACCTCGCTTGGCGTTTCGTTACGCGTATTGTTAGGGTGTCCTCATGGAATCGTCAATGCCGAGTTCGATGAGTGCAGCAGGTGCGTCCGAGCCATCGGGTGGTTCGGCGAGGGGCGCGGCCCGCGGCGCAGCGGATGGCGCGCCCGAGGCGGCGAAGCCGGGTCGGCCCAGGGCCGTATCGCTGGAGGCGATCCTGGGCGCCGCGACCGAGATCGCCGACGACCGTGGACTGGACGCCGTGTCGTTTCGCGTGTTGGGTGACCGGCTGGGCGTGTCGCCCATGGCGATCCACCGCACCACCGGCGGCATCGAGGCGCTGCGTCACACGATGGTCTCGGAGGTGGTCGGCCGGGTGACCCGATCGATCGTGTGGCCCGACGACTGGCAGGGCGTCGTGCGGGTCTTCGCCGAGGAACTGCGCGCGTTGCTGATGCGCCACCCGCTGGTCCTGGAGGCACACCGCAGGGCCGCCCTCGACGCACCGGGCGCGGACGCGGTCGCACACCGCGTCGCGGGCGCGTTGCGTACGGCGGGGCTGGACGACGAGCACGCCGCGTACGCGTACGCGGCCGTCCACGACTTCGTCACGGGGCATGTCGCGATCCGACTCGGTCGAGGCGAACTCGAACACTACGACGCGTCGCCCGAGCGGCGGGCGGTGTCGATCTTCGCTCGTCACCACGACTACGCCGAACGTTTCCGGCAGGGCCTCGAACTCCTGATCGCCGGAATCGAGTCCACGATCGCCGAGGGACGACCGGCGGGCCCGGCGGGACGTTCGCGGGGGCGGGCGTGACCATATCCGCGCCGCCGACCCGATTCGCCCCGGCGCCCGGTGGGCGACGCATCGCCTACTGCGTCTACGGCGACCCCACCGGCGTCCCCACGATCGTCGCGCACGGCACACCCGGCAGTCGCTTCCAGGCCCACACGCTCGACGCCTCGGCGGCCGCGGCCGGAGTCCGGTTGATCTGCCCCGACCGGCCGGGCTTCGGGGAGACCGACCCCGTCGACATCGACGATTTCCACGCGTGGGACGGCGACTTCACCGCCCTGCTGGACGCGCTCGAACTCGACCGAGCCTCGCTGATCGGCATCTCGGGCGGCGCCGGCTACGCGCTCGCCGTCGCGCAGCGCGTACCCGATCGGGTCGAACGCCTGGTGGTGGCCTGCGGAATGGTCCCGGGCGCCCCCGCCTCCGCCGCCCGGGGCCGGCTCCCGGTGGTGACCCTCGCCTACTGGCTGGCCCGGCGCGTGCCGGGCCTGTTGGGCGTACTCCTCACCCGGCGGGCCTCGGCCCCGACGGATCCGGCGAAGCCACCGGCCGGGTTGCCGGAGTCCGACCGGCTCGCCCTGAACGACCCGGCGATCCGCGCGTCGACGGCACGCGACGCCGAGGCGGCACTGTGCCAGGGGCCCGGAGCGGCCGTCGCCGACATGCGCCGCTACCACCGGGCGCTGCCCGACCCGCTCGGTACGATCACCGCACCCACCACGATCGTGCACGGCGACCTCGACGCGAACGTACCGGTGGGCGTGGCCCGTTGGCTCCACGCACGGCTCCCGGCGGCCGAACTGCACATACTCCCCGAGGCCGGCCACCTCTTCGCCCTCACCGACCCCGCCCCCCTGTGGCACGCCCTCCTCGATTGACACCCGGCGGCACCCGCCCGTCGAGCGGGCGCGGCACCGGGTCCAGCGCGTCCGAACCGTCGATCGGCACCATGTCCACGATCGTGAGCACCAGCACGAACACGCCGGCCGCCCCTACGCGGTGCCGGGTGCCCTGGGGCGGGTCGGCGCCGAAAAGTTGTGGCGGGCGGGGGGTTTCGGTGTCGTGCGGAGGTGTGTCGCGGCGATGAGTAGGCAGAGGGCGGCCATCGTGGACCACAGTGTGGTCGTTCCCGTGCGGGCGAGTAGTTGGGTGCCGCAGATGGGGGCGAGGGTCGCGGCGATGCCCCAGCTGGTGCCGAAGACGGCCAGGTATCGGCCGCTTCCGGTCGGTGGCGCCAGGTCGGTGACGAGCGCGTAGACACGGCCCATGATCAGCAGGTCGCCGAGGCTGCCCACCGTCGCCGCGACGAGCAGCGCCGGCAGGGTGCGGGCGAGGGCGAAGCCGATCAGCCCCACGGCCAGGAGGACATGGGCGAGGGCGAGCGCGGCGGGTGTGGTGAGCCGGGCCGTCCGGGGCAGCCGGATCAGCGGTTGGGCAAGCACGGTGGTGGCCGCCGTGGCGGTGAACACCAGGCCGGCGTCGGCGGCGGGCAGGCCCTGTCGCGGGAGGGCGAGCGGGAGGATGGTCACCGTCTGCTGGTGGATCAGGGCGTACGCGGTGCCGGTGGCCAGGACCCGCAGCAGGGCTCGGTCCCGCAGCGGTCGTACGGCGGCGGTGTCGTCCCGGTCCACCGCGGGCGGTGTCGGACGGTCGCGGGGAAGGGCCAGTCGGATCAGCAGCGCGCAGCCCAGACACGTCACGGCGTCGGCGACGAAGAGCCACCGCAGATCCCAGTGCCCGAGGAGGGCGGCGAGCAGTCCGGCGCCCATGCCGCCCGCCGCGAGCGCGGCGCCGAACAGGCTGAACGCGCGCACCCGTTGCCGCTCCGGCACCGACTCGCCGATGATCGCCTGGCTCGGCGGTTCGTACAGCTCGAAGGCCGACCCGAGCAGCACCGCCCAGACGATGGCCCAGGTCAGGGACGCGGAGCCGGCGAGCGCCAACTGCGCCACCGCGCATCCGCAGAGCCCGAGCACGATGGTCGTGCGCCGACCGACGCGGTCGGCCAGTGCTCCCCCCACCAGCCGCGAGGGGATCGTCGCGATCCCGAAGGCGGCGCCGACCAGCCCGGCGGTGGTCACGCTCGTGCCGTGGTCGGCGCTGACCAGCGCGGTGAGAAAGGGCAGTGAGAAGGCTCCGAGCCGGTTGACCACCCGAGCGAGCAGCAGGAGACGCACGGTGCGAGGCAGGGGTTCGGCGCGCGGCACAACGCCTCCAGTCACTGGTCAATCGTCTATTGTCAGTGACGCAGACCGTAGGCGACCGAAAGGTAACTGGTCAAGTGCTGTTCGACAGTCACATGCGCACCCTGCTCGATGCCTCGGTGGCGCTCGTCAACGCGTTGACCGACGGCCAGGCACGCGGCCGTCGCTACCTCGCCCCCGAGGGCGCCGAACGGATCGGCGCGGTCCGGGCCGCGCTCTCCGCCGGAGCGGACCTGGGCCCCGACGAGGCCGACCGACTGGCCGACACCGCGCGCGCCCTACGGGCGGTATTCGAAGCCGTGGTCGCCGACCGCCTCGACGACGCGGCCCGTGTGCTCAACACGCTGCTCCTGGACACCGGTGCCCGCCCCCAGCTCGACCGGGTTCCCGGCGAGCCGTGGCAGGTGCACTTCCACGGCGCCGACGACTCCTACGCCATCGGCTGGAGCGCCGGCTGCGCCACCGGCCTCGCCATGGCCCTCGGCGGCGACTACGCCGGACGCCTCGGCCTCTGCGGAGCCCCGCGCTGCGACCGCGTCTACGTCGACACGTCCCGCAACGCCGCCCGCCAATTCTGCTCCACGGCCTGCCAAAACCGAGTCAAAGCGGCAACCTTCCGCGCCCGCCACACAGGCAACCCCGCCTGAACCCGCCCTCGGCGACGAGGAAGCCCCCCGATCCTGCTCCCCGGCCTGTCGAGCGCCGGCACGAACCCGAAACGTGGCTCAAGGATGTGTCGCCGGGCGGCGAGGCGGCCCGATCCCGGGGCGGTCGCGATCAATGGGCACGGGCTACACAGTGCCGTCAACGCCCCGGGCCCGCATCCGGCGTCGGTCCGGGGCAGTTTGCCGGGACCGGCTTCGGACGCGTCGTCGACTTCTGGTTCATCAGGCCCGATTCGTATGCCGCGATGACCAGTTGGGCTCGGTCTCGGGCGTCGAGTTTGGTGAGCAGGCGGCTGACGTGGGTTTTGGCGGTGGACAGGGACAGGTGTAGGCGGGCGGCGATCTCGGCGTTGGACAGGCCGCGGGCGACCTGGCGCAGGACCTCGCGTTCGCGGTCGGTGACGGCGGCCAGGCGGGTCGGGGCGAGGACGGCGGCCATCGGGCGTTGGGCGAACTCCTCGATCAGGCGCCGGGTCACCCCCGGCGAGAGCAGGCCCTCCCCCGCCGCGACCACCCGGATCGCGGCGAGCAGATCGGCCGGCGGGGTGTCCTTGACCAGGAAGCCGCTCGCCCCCGCCCGCAGCGCCGCGAACACGTATTCGTCGAGGTCGAACGTGGTCAGCACGAGTACCCGCGTGTCCACCGGATCGGGACCCGACAACGCCAGCCGGGTGGCCTCGATGCCGTCGACCTCCGGCATCTGGATGTCCATCAGGACCACGTCGGGGCGCTCCCGGCGGATCAGTTCCAGGGCCTGCGCGCCGTTGGCGGCCTCGCCCACCACGGTGAGGCCGGGGTCGGAGTCGACAAGTACCCGGAAGCCGGCGCGCACGAGCGTCTGATCGTCGGCGACCACCACGCGAATGCTCATGCGCCGATCCCCAGCGGCAGCCGGGCCGCGACCCGATAGCCGCCGCGCGGATCCGGTCCCGCCTGGAAGTCGCCGTCGTACAGGCCGACCCGCTCGCGCATGCCGATCAGTCCGTGACCCTGCGCCCGGTCGGGGCCCTCGAGGTCGCCGGCGCCCCGACCGGGCGGGCCCGAGCCGTCGTCGGTGATCTCGATTCTGATGTCGGTGTCGCCGTAGTGGATGAACACGTTGCCCCGATCGGTGTCGGCGTGCTTGACCACGTTGGTCAACGCCTCCTGAATGATGCGATACGCCGCGCGATCCATGCCCGACGGCAACTCGCGCGGGGTGCCGTCGATGCGGACGTCGACCCGCAGCCCGGCCCGACCGGTCTTCTCCACCAGACCGGGTACATCCGCCAGACCGGGCGCCGAGTGAAAGCCGTCCCGTCCCCCGATCGGCGGCGCCTCCTCGCGCAACACCCCCAGGAAAGCCCGCAATTCGCGCAGCGCCGCCCGGCTGGTCGTCTCGATCGCGGCGAGCGCCTTGGTGGCCTCGTCGGGCCGGTCCGCGATCACATGGTGACCGACCCCCGCCTGTACCGCTATCACGCTCATGCTGTGCGCCACCACGTCGTGCATCTCCCGCGCGATCCGCAGCCGTTCCTCGACCAGCGTGCGCCGGGCCCGGTCCGTCTCGTCCCGGGCCCGGCGTTCGGCTTGTTCGCGCAGGCCCGCGTTGTAGGCGCGTTGCCTGCCCATCGTCCGGCCGACGGTCCAAAAGGCGAGCAGTGCGCCCACCTGGCCGAGGATCCAACTGCTCCACGACGACCAACCGCGGTCGGCGGAGCTCCCGACCAACGGCGCGAGCGCGACCAGGACGCTGCCGGCGGCGAGCAAGGCGACGGAACGCCACAGGGGTTCGACCAGGCCGACCACGTAGACGACCAGCACCAGCGCGATCATCGGCGACTTCGGGAACCCGTACGCCGCCAGTACCGCATAGCCGACGCACGCGAGCACGAAGGCCGACGCGGCATGTCGCCGGCGCAGCGCCACCGCGGCGGCGAGCGCGATGGCCAGGACCGCGAAGAGCGGCACCGGCACGTGATGCTCGTCCAATCGTCCGAGGCTCGGGCAGATCAACGCGGCCGAGACCACCGCCGCCACCACGTCGAGCCAGGCGAGGTGACGCGGTGTCAGGCGTTGGGTCAGGGGCGGGCGGGACTGTTCCACGCCCCGACGCTAGCCCGCCGGGAGCGGGTCGGGCGTCAGCCCTGGGACGGATCACCCGGCGTCGGTCGCGCGACCGACGCGGCCGGCACCCGGCCGCCGTCGGAACGAGTGCGGACCGACGTTCCCGGGCCCGACGCGCGACACCCCCTCGGCGCGACAGCGTTGCGGCCACCGCGGTGCACGGCGATCCGGCCCGATCCGAGGCCGCTCCCCCACCCACTCCCCCCTCACGCCATCCACACCCGATCCACCCGCACCCATCCCGTCCCGTCCGATCCCGTCGGACGGCATCCCAGCGAGGACACCCATGACCCACCGAACGCTCGACCCGCCGGCCGCCCGGCCGCCGGCCGGATCGCCCTCGGTTCGCACCGGACGGGGCTGAGGCGATGCTGAAGGCAACCCTGCGCGGGTTCCTCGCGCAGCGCGGGCGCATGGTGCTGTGCGGCCTTGCCGTGCTGCTGTCGGTCGCGTTCGTCGCCGGCACGCTCGTCCTCGCCGACACGGTGACCCGCGCCGCGGCCGAGTTTTCGGCGGCCGGCGCGGCCGACGTGACGGTGCGGGCGCCGAGCCCGGACAGCGCGGCCGGCCTGCGCGGCGCGGCCCCGGGCGGGCCGCCGACGCTGCCGGCCGACGTGGTCGAGTTGGTGCGCCGAGTGCCGGGCGTGCGCGACGCACGCGCCGCGATCACGGTGGACAACGTCGTGCTGGTGGCCGCCGGCAACCGCCGGGTCCAGGGCGCGGCGGGCGGACCGACGACCGCCGCCAACTGGTCCCCCGACGCGCGCTCACCGGTACGGCTGGCCCAGGGTCGGGAACCGCACGGTCCGAGTGAACTCCTCGTGGACGCCGACTCGGCCCGGCGCGCGCACGTGCGCCTCGGCGATCGGGTACGGGTCGTCGCCGTCCCGGGGAGCTTCGAGGCGGCGGTGGTCGGCATCGTCGCGTATCGCGCCGTCGACCCCGGGCACACGTCGGTTTTCCTGGACACGGCCGTCGCGGGCACACGCCTGCTGGGCATTCCCGGCGTCGTGACGTCGGTACGGGTGGACGCGGAGGCGGGCGTCAGCGACGACGAGTTGGCCGGGCGGATCGAGCGGGCGCCGGGGCTCGGTACGGATGCCGTGGTGCGTACTCGGGCCCGGGTCGCGGACGCCGAGACCGCGCGCACCGCCTCCGGCGTCGAGTTCGTGCGGTCCGCGATGCTCGGCTTCGCCGGGGTCTCGCTGCTCGTGGCCGGCTTCCTGATCGTCAACACGTTCTCGATGCTGGTGGCCCGCCGAACCCGCGAGTCCGGTCTGCTGCGGGCGTTGGGCGCGAGCGGTGCCCAGGTGCGCCGCTGGGTGTACGTCGAGGCGCTGCTGTTGGCGTCGATCGCGTCGGTCCTGGGGTTGGCGGCGGGCATCGGCCTGGCCGCCGGGCTCCAGGGCGCGATCGGCGGCGTGGGGGTGGGTTCGACGGGCGCGCCGCTCGTGATCACGGTGCGGACGCCGGTTGCCGCCCTGCTGGTCGGCGTACTCGGCACGCTGCTCGCCGCGGCGGTGCCCGCGGCACGGGCGAGCCGGGTCCCGCCGATGGCGGCGCTGCGCGACGCCGCCGTCGGAGCGGGGTCGGGTGAGCCGGCTCGGGGGCGCGCCGTGGTCGGTGCGGTCCTGGTCACCCTCGCGGTGGCGGCGGCGGTGGCCGGCGGGCCGGCGGCGATCGTGGGCATCGTGCTCAGCCTGGTCGCCTTCGTGGTGCTGGGGCCGACCCTGGTCCGTACCGTGCTCCCGCCGATCGCGCGGATCCTGGTGCGCTCCGGGGCGGTCGGACGGCTCGCGCGCGGCAACCTGATGCGCGACCCGCGGCGGACCGGGGCCACCGCCGCCGCGCTGACCATCGGCGTCGCGGTGGTCGCGGCGACGGCGGTGGTCGCCGCGTCCGCGGGCGGTTCGATGGACGCGCGGATCGATCGGACGCTGGGTGGCGAGATCACCGTGCGGAGCGACAAGGGCGGCGCGCCGTTGACCGCCGAGGTGTCCGACGCGGTCCGCCGCGCGCCGGGCGTGGGTCGGGTGGTTCGGCTGCGGGAGGCCCGGGTCGAGGTGCTCGCCGACGGGCGCGCCGACCACGGGTGGGTGCAGGGCGCGGATCCCGAACTCCCGTCGGTACTGCGCCGGCGCTCGGTGTCGGGAGCGCCGGCACCCGCGCCGGCGCCGGGCACGATCAGCCTGGGCGCCGGATACGCCCGCGACTTCCACCTGTCGATCGGCAGCGCGGTGCTCCTGCGCGGCCCGACGGGGACGGAACTGACGGTGACCGTGGCCGCGTTGCGCGAACCCGATCCCGCCGGGCAGGCCATCGGCCGCCGGGACGCCCCGCTGGTGGCCCTGGAGACGCTCACCGCGCTCGCTCCGGGTGCGCAGGACACGATGATCTTCGTCGACGGCGCGCCGGGCACCGACCGGGCGAAGCTCAAGGCCGCGCTGAAGACCGCGCTCGCGCCGTTCCCGCAGGCGTCGGCACGCGACCGCGACGAATACAAGCGGCTCGTTCGCGGCGGAATCGACGGCGTGCTCGACCTGATCTACGCACTGCTCGGCCTGGCCGTGCTGATCGCCGCGCTGGGCGTGGTCGACACGCTCACGCTCTCGGTCGTCGAACGCACCCGGGAAATCGGGCTGTTGCGTGCGCTCGGCACGTCACGCGGGCAGATCCGGCGGATGGTCCGCGCCGAGTCGTTGGCGCTGTCGCTGTACGGCACGCTGTTCGGCCTGCTGCTCGGGGTCGGCTGGGGCGTCGTGGCGCGGCGCGGACTCGCGGACCAGGGCCTGGAGGTACTGGCGGTGCCGTGGGCGACCCTGGCCGCCCTGGTCGCCGGGGCCGGCGTGGTGGGCGTGCTCGCCGCGGTGCTGCCGGCGCGTCGGGCGGCCTGTACGGCGGTGCTGACCGCGATCGCGACGGAGTAGGCAACCGGGCCCGGGGGTGTCGGGCCCGATCGAAGGAAATCCGAAGAGGTCGATTCACCGGGAAGAGATTCCCGACAGGAAGGAACCAGCGTGCTGCACCGACGACTTCGCCTCGCCTGCCCGGCCTGTGCGTGCCTCGTGCTTGTGACCGCGGCCTGCGGTACGCCCGGCTCGCCGAACCACACCACCACCCGCACCGCCCGATACGAGGTCGGCGGCCCCGTCCGCAGCGTGGTCGTCGACGGCGCGGCAGGCGACGTCCGGGTCGGCCGGACCGAGTCCGCGAGCGTCGTGGTCACCGAGACCAAGCGCTTCGGTTCGGCCGAACCCGTCACCGAACACACCCTGACCGACGCGACGTTGACCCTGCGGCAGACCGTCCACGACGGAGCCCGAGTGTCGTACGAGGTGGCCGTTCCCCGGGGAGTCGCGGTCGAGGCGGTGACGTCGTCGGGCCGCATCACCCTCGTCGGACTGTCCGGCGACGTGTCCGCGCACACCACCGGTGGTTCGATCGAGGGCAGGGAACTGACCGCGGGCACCGTCACCGCGAAGGCCGACGAGGACACGATCGACCTCTCCTTCGCGAGCCCGCCGGCCCGCGTCGACGCCGACGGCGACACCGCCCGCGTCCGGCTGCCGGCCGGCGTCGGATACGTGGTCGACGCGACCAGCAACCGCGGCGCGGTCCGGGTCGAGGTCCCGCAGGACGCCGCCGCGCCGTATCACGTGAGGGTGCACACGCGGTCCGGCGACGCGAGCGTCCTGCGGGCATCGCGAGCGCCGGCCCCGGACGGCGCGTCGGTCGGGCGTCCCGGCGCTCCGGCACCACCCCGCGGTACCGAGGGCGAGCACGAGATGGACGCCGCAGCCGGGGGTGGCCGGACAAGGGCATGCACGCCCATGTGACGCAGGTCACATCTCCCGAGTCATACCAAAAGCCGTCACCGACCGTGTACGGGATGTCCACACATCGTGCTTCGAAGGGACATCGTCATGCGTCTCCGCAACTTCGTACTCGGTCTCGCCACCGGTGGCGCCATCCTCACCGGCACCGTGCTGGGCGCGGCTCCCGCCCAGGCCGCCCCCGCGACGGTCACCTGCACGCATCCGTGCCACCCGCCGACCAGCCCCGGCTACACCTACATCACCGACTACTACTGGGCCAGTGCGTGCAACGACACCGGCAACCAGGGGATCAACGCGCATCGCTGGTCGAGCTACCAGTGCACCGGCGGAGGCCAGTTCGAGAACTACGAACTGTGGGTGAAGTAGCCCTCGAATCCCTCAAGGCCCGCGCCCGGGCCGTGCCACCGGCACTCGGACGCCGTCCCCACCGCCACCACCACACGCGGCGGGGACGGCACCGGGTCCCCGGTTCACCAGCGCCCAGCAGGCATCGTCCGCCGAACCGGGCACGGAGCGCGAGCCACCGATCACGAGACACGGGGGGCGGCAACCTCCTCCCGGTCGCGGGGGCCATCTACCTCGATTCACTGTGGATGCCGGTCATCAATGCGGCCAGGTCCTCGGGAGCCAGGAAGGAAGGCGGGGGTGGCGGGCCCCAGTTGAACAGGCCCTTGGCTCCCTCCAGGACCTCCGGTGTCCACAGTTGGTCGTCGACCACGCAGTCCATGTCGGAGTAGTACTCGCTGAAGTTGCCCGCCGGGTCCTTGAGATACCAGAAGAAGTTCGACCCCGCGTGGTGGCGGCCCAGGCCCCAGACGTGGCGCTCGGGATGGTCCTCCAGCATGGCGGCGGCGCCGCGGCCGACCTCGTCGATGTCGTCGACCTGCCACGAGGAATGGTGCAGGAACGCCACCGGCGCGGCCAGGACCAGGATGTTGTGATGGTCGGTGGAACAGCGCAGGAACGCCCCGTGGTCCTTGATGTAGTCCGATGCCTTGAAGCCGAGCCCGTCACGGAAGAAGGCGGTGGTGGCGTCGAGGTCGGTGGTGCCGACGACGGCGTGTCCGAGCTTGCGGGGACGGACCGGTTCGGTACGCAGGACGCCGGGTGCGCGAGAGCCCGTGCGCTCGACGCGGCCGGGACCGTTGTAGGCGGTGGGCGCGACCGGTTCCTGCGTCGGGCGTGGGGCGATTTCCAGGACGGCGCGCACGGCCGTGGGCGTGTCGTAGGCGGTCAGTGCCCCGTCGGCGATGTGGGAGTCGACGCCGAGCCGCTTCAGGCGGGACGCGCTCGCCGCCAGGTCGTCGGGGGTGTCGACGCCGACCCTGACCTCCACCAGACGGCGGGTGGGCGCGTGCACGATCCTGAGCTGGCGCCCGGCGTCCTGGGTGGTGAACCAGCCGTATCCGTCCGGGGTGAGGCCGAAGTCCGTGTAGTAGGCGGCGGTCTCGGCGACGTTGGGGACCCCCATGGTGATGGAGGTCAGTCGGTGCAGTGCCACGAGAGGACTCCTTCGTCGGTCGACGCCCGGTCTCAGGCCACGAAGGTCTGGCGCAGCTCGCCGATGCCTTCGATGGTGCTGACGAGTTCGTCGCCCGCGGCCAACCAGCGCTGCGGGTTCCGGCCGAGGCCGACGCCCGCGGGAGTGCCGGTGAAGATCACGTCGCCCGGCAGGAGCGGCAGCACGGCGGAGAGACGGGCGACGAGTGTGGGCACCGAGAAGATCAGGTCACGGGTGCGGCCCTTTTGGACCTGTTCCCCGTTGATCGCGCAACGCAGTTCGAGGTCGTCGGGGTTGTCGAACTCGTCCGGCGTCACCAGCCACGGTCCCATGGGCGCGAACCCGGGATACGACTTGCCGAGGCTGAACTGCGGCGCCGGGCCCGCCAGTTGGATCACCCGCTCGGAGATGTCCTGGCCGACCGTCAACCCGGCGACGTGGCTCCAGGCGTCCTCCTCGCGGACACCGTGGGCGCGACGTCCGATGACCGCGACCAGTTCGACCTCCCAGTCGGTGTGGCCGTCCGCCGGCAACTTCACCTCGGTGACGGGTCCGCTGATGCTGGTGGCGAACTTGGTGAAGACCGGCGGGAGTTGCTCGGGCACGGCGAACCCCGACTCGGCGGCGTGGTCCCGGTAGTTCAGGCCGATCGCCAACGTCTGCCGGGGCGCCGGGGCCGGCGCGCCCAGTTCGCGGTGCTCGAACGCCACGCCTGCGGGAAGGTCGCCGGCGGCCCAGCTACAAAACTCCTCCCACCGCTCGTAGACGGCCTGCGGGTCGGCGGAGAAACGGCCGTTGCTGCCCCGTTCGACGTCGACGGCCTTGCCGTCGACGATCAGGGCCAGTCGGCCGGAGAGGTTGGCGATGCGCATGACGGGTCTCCCGGAGGAATGGGGTGGGGTGGGTCACTCGCGCACCCCACCCAATAATTAAGCATGATGATTAGCCAGATTTTGCGTCGGCGGCAGCCACAGCGTCAAGAGCTGAGGCAGAATGAGCATGGTGAATAGAGTGGTCCGATACAGAGGGAGTGGACGTGCCAGTCGATCCGGACGGCCTCGCGCCGACCAGGAAGCCGAGAGCCGGCTCTCCTGACAGCCACGCCGCGACCGGTCCGCGCCCGGGCGGCGGCTCGGCGGGCGCGCGAAGCACCGGGAGATCTCTCCGACAGGCGGGCTCGGGGCGCGCCGAACGGGCGGCGCAGCAGGTCACGGAGTTGATCGAGAGCGCACCCCCCGGTTCCCGGCTCGGTACGAAGGAGGAACTGCGCACTCTCTGCGAGGTGTCCGTCGGCACCTTCAACGAGGCCCTGCGACTCCTCCAGGCCCGGGGTCTGGTCAATGTGAAACCCGGCCCGGGTGGGGGGCTCTTCAGCGCCGAGCAGTCGCCCATGGTCCGTCTCGGCAACTCCGTCCTGGCGCTCGACGCGCGGCAGAACGACGTCGCCGAGGCGGTGCGCATCCGTGACGCACTGGACCCGCTGCTCATCGAGGACGCGCTCTGGTACGCCTCCCCCGCCGAGATCGCCGCACTGCGCCCCCACATCACCGCCATGGAGAGCGCCGTGGGCGACGCCGACCCGGTCGCGTTCGTACACGCCAACTGGCGCCTGCACGCCGCGATCGCCGCGATCAGCCCGAACGCCTTGCTCGGTTCGCTGTACACGCACCTCTTGGAACTGATCGAGACACACACCCTGTCCGTACTGCCGACCGGCGATCAACCCCTGGGCGAGTACATAGCCGACCGCCACGCACTGCATCGCGACCTGGTGGACGCCCTGGACCGACGCGACCGCGACGAGGCCCTGCGACTCATCCACGAACACAACACCACCCACGACGCCACTCCCGCGTATGCGGCGCCCCCCGGAGGGAGTTCGACCTCGCGCCGGCAGCCCTGAGCCCGCCCTCGGCCACGGATTCGGGCTCACTCACCGTCCTTGTGGGTGAGCGCCACGGCTTGACGAGTCTCGGTTTGGTGGATCTTCAACGGTCGAGTGTTCGATTTACCCCCGAGTTTCCGCCGTGATCGCCGTTCGATCGTCGGGGGGCGCCGTACCCGTGGGTGGTGGGTGTCGGCGTGGCCCGACGGTGTGAGAGCGCGCGTCGGCCGATCGGATGACCTCCGTATCAACCGGCCGTCGTCGTGGGATCGGCCGAGTCGGCGACGGCGGGTCGGGGGTCCGGGCGCAGGATGGGAGGTGCCGTGCTGCCCCGTGGAGGAGTCCCTCATGACCGAACGTCCCCTGTCCCCGGCCGACCGCGCCCTGTCGGATGCCGCCGGCCGCGGTGATCTCGACGGTGTGCGTGCCGCGCTCGCCGCCGGCGCCGCTCCGGGGGCGCGGGACGAGCGCGGCCGCACGGCGCTGCTGTGCGCCGCCCTCGCCGATCACGTCGCCGTCGCCGAGGTGTTGGTCGAGGCCGGGGCGGACGTCAACGCCCGGGACGACCGGCTGGACAGCCCGTGGCTGGTCACGGGGGTCACCGGCAGCGTGGCGATGATGCGCGCGCTGCTGGTCGGCGGGCCGGACGTCACGCTTCGGAACCGGTTCGGCGGGGTGTCGGTGATTCCGGCCGCCGAGCGTGGGCACGTCGGGTACGTCCGCGCCGTGCTCGCCGAGACCGCCATCGACGTCGACCATGTCAACGACCTCGGCTGGACCGCCCTGCTGGAGGCCGTCATCCTCGGCGACGGTGGGCCGGCCCACCGCGAGGTGGTGGACGTCCTGCTCGCCCACGGCGCCGATCCACTGCTGCCGGACGGCGACCGCGTCACCGCCCGCGCCCATGCCGAGCGTCGTGGCTTCCGGGAGATCGCCGCCGCGCTGCGGGCCGCGGAGCGACGCGTCGACGACTCGCGCCGGGGCGGGGCGTGACCGCCCGGGACGGCGCCGCTCGGGCCGGCGTACTCGCGCTGCTGGGCGCCGTTCTGCTCGCCGGCTGTGGTGGATCCGCGCCCGCCCGGGCTCCGGCACCTGCCGCGACCTCCGCCGCCTCGGCCCCGGCCACTCCGGGTCCGCCCGCGACGACGCTGCTCGTCACCGACTTCGGCGCCGATACCGTCACCTTCGTCGACCCGTCCCGCACCGGCCGCGCCGCCGACCTCGGCTCGGTCCGGGTCGGCACCGCGCCGTACGGGCTCGTGGTCGCCCCCGACGGCACCGCGTGGGTGGCCACCGCCGAGGGTGTCGCCGTCGTCGACACCCGCACCCGCGCACTCGTCGCGCGGATCCCGTACACGACCCGGACCGGCCGCGTCGGCACCGGCGAGTATCGGGGCGGCGGCATGGGCATCGCCCTCTCCCCCGACGGCGCCCGGATCTACGTCGGCGTCAACGTGCCCGGCGGCGACGGCGCGCTGGAGGTCGTCGACACCGCAACCCGCACGGTCACCCGGGTCGTTCCGGTCGGCCGCCGTCCCTTCGACGTGGACGTCTCCGCCGACGGCCGCCACGTCTACGTCACCGACCACGACTCCTTCGACGTGCGCACGGTCGACACCGACACCTGGGCCACACGCCGGATCGAGGTGGCCCCGTACGGCACCCGGGGCGGCCTCGGCTCCTGGCTCAAGCCGCACTACACCGCCGTTCGCCCGTCCGACGGCGCCCTGCTGCTCCCCTTCGAGGGCGAACGCCTCGCCGTCGTCGACCCGGCGACCGGCCGGGTCACCGTCGAACCGATGACGGCCAACGCCCACCAGCACGGCGTCACCGTCGCCCCCGACGGCACGCTGTACGTCGTCGCCACCGGCCCGATCGACTCCGAGGTCGACGCCGGCCCGTCGCTCACCATCCGCGCCCCCGACGGAACCGAACGGGTCGTCCCGCTCGAAGGGCCCCACGAGAGCGTCACCCTCTCCCCCGACGGCCGCACCGCCTACGTCTCCGGCGGCTTCACCCGCGACGGCGGCTGGAACGGCCTCACCCTGGTCGACACCACCACCGGCACCACCACGCGCCTATCCGTGGGCCGACTCCCCCTCGCCGTCGCCGTCCTCCCGTGACGCCCGGGCCTCTCGGTGGGCCAGTACGTCGCCCATGTGCGCTTCGGCCCACTGCTTGAGGTCGGCCATGACGCGGTTCAGGGACAGGCCGAGGTCGGTCAGTTCGTAGGTGACGGTGACCGGCACGGTGGGTGTGACCGTACGCGTGACCAACCCGTCGACCTCCAGGGAGCGCAGAGTCTGGGTGAGCATCTTCTGGCTGGCGCCCGCGAGTCGGCGGGACAGTTCGGAGAAGCGCATAGCCCGAGGGCCGTCTCCGTGGTCGACCCCGGGACGGTGCGGGCCATCGCTGCCGAGCGCGGCGAGGATCAACGCGACCCACTTGTCGGAGATCCGGTCGAGCAGTTGGCGGCTGGGGCAGCCCGCCATGAACGCGTTGTAGCTCGCCTTCGCCTCGGCCCGTCGCTGGGCCGCCGTCCGCGTCGACATCGATCGCACCTTCCTCACCCGAGGGGGGCATAGGCACTTTCGAGTGCCTTCTTCCGCCACGAGGTTAACGAAACCAGCATGGAGCTCGTAAACGATCACCCCTCCGCAAGGGAACAAGCCATGAATGCCGCCACTTTCCGCACCGCCGTCGTCCGCGTCCCGAACGGGCCCGACTCGATCGAGATCATCGACGTGCCCGTCGCCGAGCCGGGTCCCGGCCACGTCCGCGTGGCCATCGCCGCGGCGACGGTCAACCCCACCGACCTCGGTGTCGTGGCCGGCTTCTTCCACACGATCGGACTGGTCAAGCAGCCCGAACACACCGGACTGGGCTGGGAGTTCGCCGGCGTCGTGGAGGCGGTCGGGTCGGGCGTCGACCTGGCGGTGGGCACCCGGGTGGCCGGGCTGGTGGTCGGCTTCGACCGCGACTACGGCACCTACGCCGAGCGGATCGTGGTCGCGGCGGCCGACGTTGCCCCGGTCCCCGACGAACTGGACCTGGTCGCCGCGGCCACGGTCCCCCTCAACGGGTCGGCCGCCGCGCATGCCGTCGACCTGCTCGGCGACGCGCCCGCCGGCGCCGGCCGCCTGCTGGTGACCGGCGCCGCGGGGGCGGTCGGGGCGAACGTCGCCGTCCTCGCCCGGGAACGCGGTTGGCAGGTGACCGGGCTCGCCCGGGCCGGCGACGAGGAGTTCGTCCGCGGCCTCGGCGCCGACTTCACCACCCACGCCGAGCCGGAATGGGACGCGGTCGTCGACCCCGCGCAACTCGACGACCAGGCCCTCGCGTTGGTCCGCGACGGCGGCGCCTACGTCGGCCTGCGGCCCGGCCTCGCACCCGCCGCCGAGCGCGGAATCTCGGTCGCCGCCGTGTTCACCGCCTCCGACCCCGCCCGCCTCGCCGACCTCCTCACCCGCGCCGCCGCCGGCGAACTCCCGACCCGCGTCCACGCCGTCGTCCCGCTGGAGCGGGCCGCCGAGGCCCACCGAGCCACCGCCGAGAGCGGCCTCCGGGGCCGCTACGTCATCCGCCCCTGACGGCGCGGCGCCGAGGAGCAGGCCCCGGGGCGGGCAACCCCGGTCGGCAGGCGGCGTGGCCGAACCGGACTTCCGAAGTCGCGAGAGATTCGGACCCGGTCGACTGCCGTTCCCTGGGGCCGATTCGGCGGCGCGTTCCGCCCCATGGGGAGTGATCGCGGGCATGATGTGGGCCATGACGCACATCGCCCGTCGCATGTTCGAGCTCCTGGAGCCGATCTGCCTGGTCACCTTCTTCGCCGACGAGTGCAACGAGGAGCTCGCCGCGCTCGGCCACCGCACCTACTGGGACGGCTACTTCGCGAGCCGCGCCGCGCCGTTGGGGCGGGTGCCGGCGCAGGTCGTGCACGCGGCCTTCTACAGCTTCGCCGAGGGGGAGGCCGCGCGGCACATCCCGAGCGCGTGGGAGACGATCCCGCCCGAGGCGTCCGTTGCCGCGCGGCAGCGGGGCAGCGCGGCCTCCGTGCGGCGGATCCTCGGCGACGAAACGGCCGACTCCCCGGGCCTGGTGCGCGCCGCCGACCTGACCACCAAGGCCGCGACGGGCGCGCCCGTGGAAGGTCGGGTGATGTACGCCGGGATGCGCGCCCTCGCGGTGCCGAGCGACCCGGTCGCCCGGCTGTGGCATTCCGCGACCATGCTGCGCGAACACCGCTGCGACGGGCACATCGCCGCGCTCGTCGGCGCGCGCATCGGCGGTACGGAGGCCCACCTGCTGGACGCGGCGGCGCAGGGCATCCATCCGCCGGAGTCGTTCGGGCGCGTCCACCACCTGCCGAAGCAACGACTGGCGACGGTCATGGACGGCTTGCGCAAGCGCGGACTCCTCGACGCCGACGGCCGGTTCACCGACACCGGCCGCGAGACCAAGCAGCGCGTCGAGGCCCTCACCGACGAACTCGCCGCGCCGCCGTACGACGCCCTGTCCCCGGCCGAACTCGACGAGCTGATAGCGGAGTTGGAACCCATCACCGCCAAGCTGGTGGCTGCGGGCTCGCGGTGACAAGCGGCGACGGACGGGATCACGAGCCGGCCGACCCACACGGGCGCGGTGAACTCGGCGGCGTCAACCCCTGAGCAGGTCGCGCTGGATCCGGTGAGCGATGGAGTGGCGTACCGATGCCGATGAGGTGGCGGCGGTCGTGGCGGTGACCTTCACGGGAAGGTCGAGACCGCGACTGATCTCGTCGTACGCGGCCTGGAAACCGCCGGACACGGCCTGTTCCTCGGTCTGCGTCTCGGGGGTGCGGCGCGCGCTCTCCTTGCCTGCCACAACCCGGCTATACACCGGATCACACCCTCCCCCACAACCAGGTTATGGCCGGCAGGATCCGCCTCATGCCCCGCTGCGATCGCCGACCACGGCGGCATTCCTGCGCAGATGACCCGGCCCACGCCCGCGAAGTCCGACGCGGCGTCAACTCCCGCAGCCTGTCCGTCCCGGGGAGAGCCGCCGTGCCGGTATCAACGGGACCCGCAAGGTTCCGACAAAATCACGAGGCGTTGGGTGTAAATGCCGCCCCGTCAGGAGACTCTGTCACCTTGAACCGGGCGGCCAGATCCGCGAAGGGCCGGTCAGCGTACTCGGGCGGCACTTCGAGTTCTGCGATCTTGCGGTCCTCGCTGGGGCGAAGGCGAACCCTGACGCGATCGTCACCCGCCTCAATGATCTCCGCAAGCGCGATGATGCTCCCGTCTTCGCCATATGACGCCTGAACGCGCATGAGCTGGACCATCCTCTCCCTTTTACACAGTGACAAGCATGAGCACGATGACGAACTGCGTGTTTCCGAACGCCCGAAGCTCCAGACCCCAGTAGGGCGGAATCGGATTGCTTCCCTCCCAGTACGAGTACTCCGTCACATACTGGAGCCTGGAAAGTGCGTCAGTGAAGGGGTGAAAGTACGCATTCGGTCGAACCCAGGAGAACTGGTTCGGATTCTTGCCGAAGTCGTATTCGTACAACTGCTGCTGGCCATTCGCGAGGAATAGGAAGCCGCTGCGGATAAGCTCGACATTCGCCATACTTCTTCCCATTCTCGTTCAGTTGGCCGACGGGGAACCCTCTGCAAGAAGAGGGCTCCCCGTCGCGGGTGTTGCGTGAACGTGAATGCTGTTGATACGACCCGTCCGGGTGATTGAACCCGGCAATCCAGCCGACATGCAGGCCGGATGCGCGATGACTCGGCGGCGGCGCGGGGCCGATCGCCCGCCGGGGGTCGGGGCGGGCGATCCGGCCCGATCGGGGCTACGGCACCGTCAGGACGACCTTGCCGGTCACCCGTCCCGTGTCGCCCAGCATGTGGCCCTTGGCGGCCTCGGCGAGGGGGAACACCGCCTCCACGACGGGGCGCAGCGATCCGGCGTCGATCATGGCGGCGATCGCGCGCATGCCTTCCTGGTCGGCTTCGACGAGCATCGGCCGTACCCGGACGCCCGCCGCCGCGCGCGCCGCCCGCTCGGCCAGGTCGTCGGGCAGTTGGGTCAGGGCGATCGACACGAGTTGTCCGCCCGGCGCGAGTACGCTCAGCGACCGCGCGGCGGTGTCGCCGCCGAGGGCGTCCAGCACGATGTCGACGGGTTCGATCGTGGTGAAGTCCCGGGTCCGGTAGTCGATCATCTCGTCGGCGCCGAGCGAGCGGACCACGTCGTGCTTGGCGGCGCTCGCCGTCCCGATGACGTGGGCGCCGCGCGCCTTGGCGATCTGTACCGCGAAATGGCCTACCCCGCCGGCGGCCGCGTGCACCAGCACCCGCTGACCGGGCCGTATGCCGGCGGTGTCGACGAGGGCCTGCCACGCGGTGAGTGCGGCCAGCGGCACGGCCGCGGCCTGCGTGTGGTCGAGGCTTTTCGGCTTGGCGGCCATCGCCCGCGCCGGGGCCACGACGTACTCGGCGAAAGCCCCGGCCCCGGACGGGTACGGCAGCATGCCGAACACCTCGTCGCCCGGCTCGTGCAGCGTCACCCCGATGCCGACCGCCTCGACCGTGCCCGAGACGTCCCAGCCCAGCACCAGCGGAAGCCGGCCCAGGAAGCCGGCGAATCGGCGGTGCTTCCAGTCCGTCGGATTCATGCCGGCCGCGTGTACCCGCACCAGGATCTCGGAGGGGCCCGGCACCGGCCGGGGCGATTCGATCTCGTGAACGACGTCGGGCCCGCCGTACACGTCCTGGCTCATCGCCTTCATGGTGCTCTTCGCTTCCTGTGCGGTGGTGGCATCCGTGCTTGTCATGGGACCCAGCATGTCTGCGGTGCGACCAGGCAAAACAGTGGCCCGAAGGTCATCATGTGCAATGATCGGGCCATGGCCATCGTCGGTGCATCGCCCACTTCCGCCTCGCTCGGGCCGGACTCCGAGCCGTTCTCGTGCATCCCCGCGCCGGTCTCGGACGAGCCCGCGCCGGTTCCGCACCGCGTCGTGGTGCTGGCCGTCGACGGCGTGATCCCGTTCGAGCTGAGTCTCGCCGCGCGCCTGTTCGGCGCGGCGACGGACGCCGCGAACCGGCCGCTGTACGACGTCGTGACCTGCTCGATCGACGGGCGCCCCGTGCGCACCGCGGCGGACTTCGCGATCACCGTCGAACACGACGCCGCGGTGCTCGCGAGTGCGGGCACGGTCGTCATCCCGGCGTCCGAACGATTCGCGGAGATCGTCGACGGCGCCGCGATGCCCGCACCACTGACCCATGCGCTGCGCCTGATCCCGCTCGACGCCCGCATCGTCTCGATCTGCATCGCCACCTATGTACTGGCCGCCGCGGGCCTGCTCGACGGCCACCCGGCGACCACGCACTGGCGGCACGCGGAGCGCCTGGGCCACCTGTACCCGCGGGTCGACGTGACCTCCGACGTGCTCTACGTGGACGCCGGCCGGGTCCTGACCTCGGCGGGCGCGGCCTCCGGGATCGACCTGCTCATGCATCTGATCCGGGTCGACCACGGCAGCGCGGTCGCCAACCTGGTCGCGCGCCGCTGCGTGGTGCCACCACAGCGCGAGGGCGGCCAGGCGCAGTATGTCGAACGCCCCGTACCCCCGACCGCCGACACCGGCACATCCGCCACCCGGGCCTGGGCCCTGGAGCGACTGCACGAACCGCTGTCGCTGGAGGACCTCGCCCGACACGCGGGCATGAGCCGCCGCACCTTCACCCGCCGCTTCCGGGCCGAGGTGGGCCAAAGCCCCGGCCAATGGCTCACCAGGCAACGTGTGGACCTGGCCCGGGAGTTGCTGGAAACCAGCGACCTACCGGTATCCCGAATCGCCGAACGCGCCGGCTTCGGCACCGACGTCTCCCTACGCCAACACCTACACACCGCGATCGGCGTCTCCCCGGGCACATACCGCCGAACCTTCCGAACCTGACCCTATCGGCGGCCGGGCTCTGCGGGGTTCGGGTGGTGGAGGTATCGAATAGTGCGTACTTCCGCCCCGGGCGGGCGCGATCTACGGTCGCATGGATCAATCGGTCGAACGAAACCGGCCGACCACCGCACCGTCTGCCGCCGTGGTTGCCCGGCGTTTTGGTACGAGAGGGAACAGCACATGAGGATCGGCGTACTGGGCACGGGCGAGGTCGGACGACGGCTCGCCGGCAAGCTCGCCTCACTGGGTCATCACGTCACGCTCGGCTCCAGGACGGCGGACAACGCCGACGCCAGGCAGTGGGCGGCGGACAACGGCGGCGCACACGGCACCTTCGCCGACGCGGCCGGCGCCGGCGAACTCGTGGTGAACGCGACCGGCGGCCTGGTCTCGGCGGCGGTGCTGGAGGCGGCGGGGGCCGACAATCTGCGCGGCAAGATCCTCGTCGACGTGTCCAACGCACTGGACTTCTCCGAGGGGTTCCCGCCCAAGGTCTTCACCCCGGACGGCGGCAGCCTCGCCGAGCACCTGCAAAAGGCGTTCCCCGAGACCCGGGTCGTCAAGACCCTCAACACCATGAACAACACGGTCATGGTCGAGCCGGGCCTCGTCCCGGGCCACCACAACGTATTCCTCAGCGGCGACGACGAGGCCGCCAAGGCCGAGGTGGCCACCCTGCTGGGCTCGTTCGGCTGGACCCCCGCCCAGATCATCGACCTCGGCGACCTGTCCAGTGCCCGCGCGACGGAACTCCTGATGCCTCTGTGGCTACGCTTGTACGGGGTCCTGGGCCCGGTCGACTTCAACATCGCGGTCGCCATCGCCCCCACCGCCGACCGGGCTTCGACCCACGCTTGACCCGGAGGTCGGGCAGAACAAGTAGCCGGCCACCACCGTCGCCAGGGGGGTCGGGCCCGCCCGGGCCCGACGCCCTCGGTTACCCGCCCCGCCGATACGAGGGTGGTGTTCATGCTCGCGGAGGGCGGGGGTCGGGTCTTGCGTCGGGTGATGGGAAACTGGGTCGGTGATCAGGCAAGGCTCCTCCCTGCGGCCGTTCGTGGCGACCTTGGACGCATACGATCTGGGGTCGGGCTCGGGGGGTGTTCATCGTGGGCTGCCTTCGTCCACCGTGTCGATCACCATTCCCGAGGACGACTTTCTCGAGGTCGGGTGGGTCGCGCGTTCGCACTCGCGCAGCCGCCACCGCGCCGTGGTGTCCGGCTTGCACATGGACGCGGCCGAGTTGCGGCAGCGAGGATGCACGCGTGGGGTGTTCGTCACGCTCGATCCGCTGGGTGCCAGGGCGTTGCTGGGGTTGCCGGCGTCCGCTCTGGCCGGACACGTGGTCGATCTCGCCGACGTCGTTCCCGCGCTCGCGGATCTCCCGGAGCGGCTGGCGGGCTGCCGAACCTGGCCGCAACGTCGCGCGCTGGTCGAACGGTCCCTGCTGGCGGGCCCGGCACGGCACGGTGAGCGCGACAACACCCGCGAACTGCGTGCCATGCTCGTGGCCCTGACCCGCACCGCCCGGGTGGACGAGGCCGCTCGCCGACTCGGTTGTTCCAGGCGGCACCTGAGCACCAGGGTTCGCGCCGAGTGCGGGGTGACGCCGAAGGAGTACCAGCGTCTCATCCGCTTCGAAGCCGTCCGACGCCGTCTCGCGGCCGTCGGCACGGCAGGGACCGGTCTGGCGGACGTGGCCGCCGCGTCGGGGTTTGCCGATCAGGCGCATCTCTCCCGGGAGTGGCGGGCCATGGCCGGGTACACGCCGACCGAGTGGTTGCGCGCCGAAGGTCCCAAGACCGCGGCCGATCCCAAATGTTCAAGACTCGGGCGCCGCCCCGCCTCATGATCGGTACATGACGAAGACCCGGTTCCTCCCTCGCCTGATCGTGTCCGACCCCGACCGTGCGTCGGCTTTCTATCGGGAAGTCCTCGGCGCCGAGGAAGTGTTTCGTGCGCCGGGCGACGACGGCCGCCCCACCGTGGTGGAACTCCGCGTCGGCGGGTCGTCGTTCCGGGTGTCCCCCGACGTTTCGGCATGGGGGTGGGTATCACCCCGTGATCTGGGCGGCTCGCCGGTCCTGCTGGAGATCGAGGTCGACAACCCGGACGAGGTCGGCGAGCGCATGACGGCCCATGGGTCCGAGGTGGTCGTGGCCATCGAGAACCGGCCGTACGGGAAGCGCTCGGGCCGCATCCGTGACCCGTTCGACCATCTGTGGATCATCACCGGAGAGCCCGCTCTCGACGACATCCGCGCGGACTGACCACATCGGGTGACGGAGCGCTATTCGTTGTCGGGTTGTTTCTTCGGGCCGACCGGGCGGAGGTGGATGCGTTCGCCCTGTTTGCCGAAGAGGCTGAGGACTTCGACGTTGCCGCGGCCGGCGGCGCCGAACCAGTGTGGGATCCGGCAGTCGAACTCGGCGGCCTCGCCGGCGCCAAGCGTGAAGTCCTGACCGCCCAGTCGGATGCGGAGTTGTCCGCTCAGGACGTAGAGCCATTCGTATCCCGCGTGGGTGCGCAGGTGGGGCTGTTCGTCGTGCGCGGGGATGGTCATCTTGTAGGCGCGGGGTTCGCCCTGTCTGCGCGACAGCGGGATCAGCACTCGGCCGTTCTTCCGGGCGGGGTGTTGCGGCACTCGGGGGTCGACGATCCGTGGGGCGGCGACGATCTCGTCCAGTGGCACGTCGAGCGCCACGGTGATCGGCAGGAGCAGTTCGAGACCGGGTTTGCGCTGCCCGGATTCCAGGCGGGAGAGCGTGCTGGTCGAGATGCCGGTGGCGCGGGCGAGGGCGGCCAGGCTGACGTTCTTCTTCTCGCGGGCGCGGCGCAGGCGTGGGGCGATCTGCTCGATCACGGCACCGATCGTGGGCTGTTCGTCCATGGGGGCAGTCAAACAAGGCGTCCCGGAATCGGCAATGTTGTTTGTCGTTTCCGGGACGTTGTTCGGATGCTCCTGGTGGAGGTGATCCGCATGGATGCGACAACGACAACGACTCACGGATCGACGGGATCGACGGGATCGACGCCGGACCCGGCGACGACGAAGGTCGCCCGCGAAAAGTCGTCCCGGCGTCTGCCCGCCGGGGTGTACCTGCTCGGATTTTGCCTGTTCGCGATGGGAAGCGCGGAGTTTCTGCTGGCCGGCGTGTTGCCGGCGATGGCCGACGACCTGGATGTATCGCTGTCCTCGGCCGGGTTCTTGATCACGGCGTTCGCGCTGGGGGTGGTGGTCGGCGGGCCTCCGTTCGCCGTGCTGAGTCTGCGTTGGCCGAGGCGGACCGCGCTGGTGGCGACCCAGGCCGTGTTCGCGATCGGCGTCGTCGTCGGGTTGCTGGGCAACTACCAGGTTCTGCTGGTGAGCCGGGTGGTGTCGGGGGTGGCCTACGCCGGGTTCTTCGCCGTCGCGTCGGTGACCGCGATCGGCCTGGTGACGCCGGAGCGCAACGCCCGGGCGTCCGGGGTCGTGGTGAGCGGGCTCAGCGTGGCCATGGTCGCCGGTGGGCCCGCGGGCACACTGATCGGCCACTTCACCGAGTGGCGCGGCGGGTTCTGGGGCGTCGTGGTCCTGACGATCGCCGGGGCCGTCGGGTGCCTCCTCGGGCTGCCCGCCGACGACCCGCGCGCCGAACACCCGGTCGGGCCGCGTGTGTCGCGCGAGTTCGCCGCCATGCGGAATCCGCTGCTGTGGGGCATCTACGCGATCACCGTCCTGACCACGGCGGCGTACATGATCACGTTCAACTACCTGGCGGCGATGCTCACCGACGTCACGGGGGTTCGCGAGGTCTGGATCCCGGCGGTGCTCGCGCTGTTCGGCGTGGGTGCCTTCGTCGGCCTGTCGATCGGTGGTCGCATCTCCGACCGACGCCCTCATCTCGCGCTCCTCGGCGGCGCCTCGGCGATCGTGGTCCTGTCGGTCGTGATGGTCGTCGCGCTGCGGACGGCCTGGGTGGTGGTGCCCGTGGTCCTCCTGCTCGGCATCGCCGCGTTCGTGCCGAACCCCGCCGTGTACGGGCGCGTCTTCGCGATCGCGGCCGACGCGCCGACGCTCGCCGGAGCCGGCACCGTATCCGCGTTCCAACTCGGCATCAGCATCACCCCCGCCCTCGCCGCCGTGTCGTTCGGCCAGGGGGCGTCGCTCACCTCGCTGTGCCTGATCGGCGCCGCCCTCGGCGCGATCGCCATCCCGCTCGTACTCGTCGACCGATCCCGCGGGGAGGCCGCGCGGGGCAACCGAGACGCCCGCTCCCGGGACGGAGGGGCGGTGCCGGTGGAACGCTGATCGACGTTCCGGCGTGGGCGCGGCGGCAGCCGTAGGTGCGGGCCCGCCCCGTCCACACCGTGGCCGATGCGGCGCCAACCGCGGCGTTCCGGCCCCGCGGGCACGTGCCTTCGCCCGCGTCCCCATAATGTCGCCGTGACCCTCCCCCTCCCCGAGCCCGCGCCGCTCGCGGCTTCCGCGACGCCGGCGCTGCCCGCGATGCCCGCACCGCCCGCGACACCGGCCGCCCCGGTGGAGTCCACCGTGCGGGTGTCCACTCTGGAGCTGTTCTTCGACCTGGTCTTCGTGTTCACGGTGACCCAGCTGACCGCCGCGATCGCGCACGAGTTGAACCCGACCGGGATCACCCGGGTGGTGCTCATGCTCGCGCTCATCTGGTGGATGTACAGCGGCTACGTGTGGCTGACCAACACCGTGCCGCCGACCACGCCCCTGCGCCAGACGCTCCTGATGGTCGGGATGTCGGGCTTCCTCGTGGTCGCGTTGGCCGTTCCGCACGCCTTCGACGGGACCGGCGAGGCGTTCGGATTCGGGTACCTGATGTTGTCCGGCGTGCACTTCGCGATGTTCCTGGCCTCCGGCGGCACCCGGCAGGCGTTCGTACGGATCGCCCCGTTCAACATGTCCAGTACCGCGTTGATCGTGGTCGGCGGCTTCCTCGACACCAACGCGCAACTCGCGGCATGGGCCGCCGCGGTGATCGTGCAGATCATCACGCCCTACGTCGCCGGCAACGACGGCTTCCGGTTGAGCGTCCCGCACTTCGTGGAACGGCACGGCCTGGTGGTGATCGTCGCGCTGGGCGAGTCGGTGATCGCGATCGGCGTCGGCGCGCAGGGCCTCGCGCTGAACCCGACCCTGATCGCGACGGCGGCATCAACCCTGACGGTGTGCTTCGCGATCTGGTGGGCGTACTTCGGCGCCGACGACGACGAGCGGGCCGTCGCGGTCCTGGAGCGGCTGGAGCCCAGGGCCCGCAATCTGCGCGCGCTCAACATCTACGGGTACGTGCACTACGGACTGCTGCTCGGCATGCTGCTGTTCGCGGCCGGCGTCAAGGGAGCGATGGCGCATCCCTCGGACCGCCTCGACACCGTCCACGCCGGCACACTGGTGGGCGGACTCGCGCTCTTCCTCGCCTCGGTCGTGGCCACGCGTCGTGCCTTCCACATCACCCCCAACGGCTACCGGATCGGCGCCGTGCTGACCCTGCTCGCCACCATCCCGATCGGCCGTTTCGGCTCGGCCCTGGCCCAGATCGCCGCCATCGCCGCGATCCTGATCGTGTACGGCACGCTGGAAACCCGCCATCGCCGGCGGCACCCGGCGAGTCCGCTCGACGTACACACCGGTTCCGTGACGTCGTAACGCGTCCCGGGAACTCGAAACAGCGGGCCGGGCGTTGCGACCATGAACCGGATCGTGCCCACGTCGGCGTGGGAACGGCGCAGACCGAGGAGGGCGCGATGACCCGGCGACACGTCGCCGTACGTCCTCCTCGCGTCGGCCCTCCCCATCCCCACCGCCGCCGCGGCGCACCGGCCGCCGTCCGCACCGCGCGCTCGCGGCGCAATGGGTGGCTCGGGGCGTTGCTCGCCGTCGCCCTCGCGCTGCTCGGCGCGTTGGCCGCCCCCGCGTCCGCCCACGCGGCCGGCGCACCCGATCCCGACCGCGCCTCCGTCTCCGCGCACACCGCCGCCAACCCGGGGCACGTGCGCGACGTCGCCGACGAGGCGACCCGCGACGTGCGCCGCGGTCCGCCGGCGCCTCTCGCGGCCCGCGACCTCCACGACGAGCGGCACCATCTGCACCACCCCCACGACGCGGCGCTCACCGGCCGCGCCGTCGTGCTCCCGCCACCCGCGGGGCATCGAACCTCCGCGCTCGGCGACGACGCCGATCCTTCGCCGCGCCGTTTCGCGCTCCCGCCGGGCCGCGCTCCACCGTCTCCCCGGGCTCCAGACCTTCCCTGAGTCCGATCGCCGCGCGCCGACCACCGGTCGCGGTGTATCCGTGGAGACCATCCTTGCCACGTGCCACCAAGGTGCGGGCGTTGTTCGCCCTCGCCATCCTCGCCATGTCCACCTACATCGCCGCCACCATGCCGCCGTGCCTGGGACTCGACCTGCGCGGCGGTACCCAGATCGTGCTGGAGACCCGGGACTCGCCCACCGCGAAAGCCGACCGCGACGCCACCGATCGAACCCTGGAGGTGCTGCGTCGTCGCGTCGACGCGCTCGGCGTCTCCGAACCCACCCTGGTCCGCTCGGGCGAGCGACGAATCATCGTCGAACTCCCCGGTGTGCAGGACCCGCGCCGCGCCGCCGAGGTGCTCGGCCGTACCGCACAACTCACCTTCCATCCCGTTCTCGACGTCGTCGACACGACCGGTGCCCCGACCGCGACCGACGCCGAGGGACGCCAGGTGTTGCCCGACGAGTCGGGCCGAATGTTGAAGCTGGACGCGTCACGGATGACCGGAGCCGACGTCGACCGCGCCCGGGCGCTGCTGGATCCGGCCGGCGGCGGCTGGCACGTCACGCTCGACCTGCGCGGTCGGGGCGAGCGGGCCTGGGCCGAGCTCACCGCCGACGCCGCGTGCGCACCGTCGGGAAGCCCCGCGCGGCGCGTGGCGATCGCCCTGGACGGCAGGGTCGTCTCCTCGCCCCGAGTCGAGCAGTCGGTGCGCTGCGGCACCGGCATCCTCGGCGGATCCACCCGCATCACCGGCGACTTCGACAAACGCGCGGCGCGCGAACTGGCCCTGCTGATCAACGGCGGCGCGCTGCCGGTGCCGGTCGAGACCGTCGAACACCGCACCGTGGGGCCCACGCTGGGCGAACGGGCCATCGAGGCCGCGATGTGGGCCGCGATCGTCGGCGCCGCGCTGACCGCGCTGTTCATCGTGTGTGTGTACCGCCTGCTCGGGGTCCTCGCCGCACTGGCCCTGGTCGGCTACGGGCTGATCGCGTACGCCGCCCTGGTCGGCGTCGGCGCCACCCTCACCCTGCCGGGACTCGCCGGGTTCGTACTGGCCGTCGGGATGGCGGTCGACGCCAATGTCCTGGTGTTCGAACGGGCTCGGGAGGAATACCTCGCGCGAACCGCACCGGCCCTGCGCCCGTCGCTGACCCGAGGTTTTCGCAACGCGTTCGGCGCCGTCGCCGACTCCAACGTCACCACCCTGATCGCCGCCGGCCTGCTGTTCTTCCTGGCCGGCGGCCCGGTGCGCGGATTCGGGGTGACGCTGGGCATCGGCGTGCTCGCGTCGATGGTCAGCGCGCTGGTGGTCACCCGGGTCCTGGCCGAGTTCGCCGTGACGCGCGCGGCGGTCCGGCGCCGGCCCCGGATCAGCGGCATCGCGCACGCGGGCCGGGTACGCGCGTGGCTGACCGGGCGCGATCCGAACCTCATGCGGCATCGTCGACGCATGATGGCCGTATCCGGCGTGCTCGCGCTGGGCCTGGCGGTGTCCGGCGTGGCGGTGCGCGGCGTCGACTTCGGCGTGGAGTTCACCGGGGGCCGGCTCGTCGAGTACGCGACGACGCAGGCGGTCGATCCGGACCGGGCCCGCGCGGCGCTCGCCGACGCCGGATTCCCCAAGGCCGTCGTACAGGCCTCGGGCGATCACGAACTCACGGTACGTACGGGCAAGCCGACCGACGCCGAGGAGGCCCTGATCACCGCGACGGTCGTCGAACTGGGCCACGGCGCGGAGAAGGTGCGCGACGAGTTCATCGGGCCGAGCCTGGGGAAGGAGCTGCGACTGAAGGCCGCGATCGCCCTCGGGGTGGCGCTCGCCGCCCAGATGGCATACCTCGCGGTGCGGTTCCGCTGGACCTTCGGGGTGGCCGCGGTCGTCGCGATGGCGCACGACGTGCTGATCGTGGTGGGCGCCTTCGCGTGGCTGGGACGCACCGTCGACGCGGTGTTCCTGGCCGCGCTGCTCACCGTGATCGGCTACTCGGTCAACGACTCCGTCGTCGTCTTCGACCGGATCCGCGAACTGCGCCGCGCTCCCGGTGAGCGCTCGCTCGCCCGGATCGCCGACACGGCGGTGCTCCAGACCCTGCCGCGCACCGTCAACACCGGTTCGGGCGCGTTGTTCGTCCTGATCGCACTGGCGGTGCTGGGCGGCGACTCACTGGCCGACTTCGCACTGGCGCTGCTGATCGGCGTGGTCGCCGGCACCGTCTCCACGATAACCGTCGCCGCACCCGCGGCAGTCGCACTGGAGTCACGCACCACACCGGCGCCACCACGCACGCCCCGCCCCCTACCCTCCCCCGACGACCACGGCGGGCGCGTCCCACGCCCCGGCCGCACCCCACACGACAACGGGGCCCGTATCTGACCCCACCGACCGCCCCGCCGCGGCGGGCCCGCCCCCGGCGCGAGCCTGCCGTGACGGTGCGTTCGGCCCGGCCGCCTCGAGCGGCGCGATCAACCACCCGGTCGACGACGCGTGTCGAGCCGCCGGCCGAGCAACGCGACCGCCTCGCCCAGCAGGGCCATCTCGCGGGTGGTCAGGTTGGGGTCGGCGCGGCGGAAGCGTACGGCGTGGTCCAACGCGTCGGGAGGCACGGCGCCGACGGTGGCCAGGAACGCGGCGAGGAACGCGGCGGCGAGCGCGGCCTCCGCCCAGGCGGGGTCGACCGCGACCTGGGCAAGGATCAGCGCGGATACGGCGACGTCGAACTCGGGCCGGCCCTCTCGGGAGTTGCGCCAGTCGATCACCACCGGCCCGCGCGCTTCGAGCATGATGTTCGCCGGGTGCAGATCCAGGTGCACCGGATGCTCCCCGGGCCCGCCCGGGATCCGTGGCGGCAGCGCGTGGAGGCGGGCGAGCAGGCCGGCCAGCTGTTCGGCGGCCGCCGACGTGGTGATCTCCCCGCTGCCCAGCGCCTGCAACATGGTCGGACCGGTGAGTCGTTCGAGGACCAGATCGCCGCCCTCGGCCGCGTAGACCCGCGGCACGGGAAATCCCAACCCGCCCACGTGGGCCATCATCGCGGCCTCGGCGGCCACGTCGCCTCCGTCCCGATACCGGCGCAGGACGCGCCGCGCGTCGAGAGCGAAGACATCGGCGTCTCGGCCGGTCGCCACCATCACGAGGTCGGTCACAACGCGACTGTACTGTCGTGCGCCGAACCCCGCGCGGGGCTTCGGCGCCAGGACGGCCGTCATCGCCCTCACCCGCGGGTATCCGGGGCCGCGGCAGCCAAGTCGCCGACCCGGCGGGCGATTTCGGGCCACAGAGCGGCGGGGAGGTCGTGGCCGACGCCCGGATAGGTCACCAGGCGGGCGCCGTCGATGGCCTTGGCGGTGGCGCGACCCGCGACCACGCGCAGGATCGGGTCCTGCTCCCCGTGCAGGACCAGTGTGGGTAGGCGCAGTTCCGCGAGTTCGGCTCCGTGCCATTGGGCGCCGATCTGGCGGCTCTGCGCCTTCGTGTCGCGCGGGCCGCTGTCCACCTCGGCCTCGACCCACGCACGCGCCGCGGCCTCGTCGAACGGGTAGCCCGGTGAGGCGATTTCGCGCCAGACGGTCAGGGCGGCCTCGATGTCGCCCGCGCGGCCCTCGGGGAACTTGGCCCGGGCGAGCCTGGCGAGCAGCCCGAAACGCAGGTAGCGCAGGACGCGCAGCCCCGAGACGTCACTGGGGAGGGCGGCCGACGAGGTGACGCTGAGCACCCGATCGGGGTGGCGCAGCGCGATGCGCTGCGCGATCACCCCGCCCAGGGAGTGGCCGAAGACATGGGCTCGTTCCCAGCCGAGTTCGTCCATCACGGCGATGGCGTCGTCGGTCATGTCCTCCGAGGTATAGGCGTCGCCGCGTTTGCCGAACAGGGCCTTGAACGGGTTGGTCGTGGCGGTGTCGGGCATCCGGGTCGACTGGCCGGCGTCGCGCTGGTCGTAGCGGGCCACCGCGAATCCCGCGTCGGCCAACGCCCGGCACAGTCCGAGCGGCCACCAGAAACGGGCGGTGGCCAGGCCCATGACGAGCAGCAGCGGTTCGCCCTCGGAGTCCTCCAGCCGATCGAAGGCCACCCGCACGTCGCCGTTGTGCGCGTACCGGGTCGGGGTCCAGTCCTGTTGCGGCCGGCTCGGGGGCATGTCGACTCCCTTTCATTTACTGCGATCGATGTTCGCAGTTCAGGTGTGCCCTAAGGTACTGCATACGTCGTTCGCAGAACAGGAGGGGCCATGACCGAGCCGCCCGCCCACAGCATCTGGCTGCGTCCCGAGCGCGCCAGCCGCGGCCCCGTGCCGACGTTCGACCGCGATCGCATCGCCGCCGCCGGCGTGGCCCTCGCCGACACGAACGGCCTGCCCGCCGTCACCATGCGCGCGGTGGCGGACGCCCTGGGGGCCGGACCGGCGTCCCTCTACCGCTACGTGGCCACCCGCGACGAACTGCTCGAGCTGATGATCGACCGGGTCAACGGCGAGATCTCCTACACCGAACTCGGCTCCGGACTCTGGCTCGACGACCTGCTCGCCCTCGCCCGGCAGAGCAGGAGCGTCCACCTCGCGCACCCGTGGTTGCTCGACGCCACCGCCACCAGAACACCGGTCGGACCGGACGCGGTCACCTACCTGGAACACGCCCTCACCGTGCTCGCCGACCTCGACGTGGCCCCCCGTACCAAGCTGGAAGCCATCGCGATCCTCAACGCCGTCATCGCCGCCCTGACCCGCGCCGAGGTGACCCGACATCTCGCCGGACAGACCATCCCCCAGTGGCAACAGGCCCAGGCGGAATACCTCACCCGCGTCGCCACGGCGGGCCGACACCCGCACCTCGCCGCCGCCCTGGCCGGACAACCCCCGGCGGCCGAGGAGTCGACTGACGCGCTCTTCGACCGCATCATCACCCGCCTACTGATCGGACTCCTGAGCCCCGACGACATCACGACGACCCCGGCACCCCACCACACGGAACCCAGGTCGACGTCGAAGCCGAAACCGCCCACCGCCGACTGATTCGCCGCGGTCGCGCCGACCGGGGCCGGCTCGGTGCGGCGTGGTGGTCCGTACAAGCCGGCCGGCCGGGGTACGCACCGGCCGGCCCGTCGGGGCGCGTCAGGGTGGGGGCAGCGTCGGGTCCTCGGCGACCGGGTTGCCGTTGGCGTCGAAGACGGTCCCGCGCCAGTGTTCGTCCCACTTGTCGCCCACGGTTCGCGGCACCTTGCCGGCCGGATAGCGCACGGTGCCCGGGGGCGGATCCCGGTCGTCGGGCACACATTGTCTGCCCGTGGCGCTGCCGATCCGCTTGACCGGATACTCTCCGCCACCACAGACGTGCTCCGGGAAAGCGTCGCAGCCGGCGGTCGACGAGCCGGCGAGGATCGCGGCGAGCGCGACGGCGAGAAGTCGACCCGGGTGTCCGGCCGGGAGCCTGCGCACGATCGGGACCCCTCCTCCCCGTCGGTCGAATCATCGTGTCGCGAAGACCTGCCCCCGGCCGTGGGTACGCATGCTCGAATCGCGGTGGAAATCGGCCGGTCGGGCTTCGAACACGGGCACGGCGTGGCCCGGGCCGCCCGCCCGGGGGTTATTCCGGTCGTTCACACATCCGGGTGTTTCGTGGCCAGGTGGTAGCGGCCGGAGTGGAAGACCAGGGGTTCCCCGCCGGGCGCCTCGTAGTGTTCGACCTCGCCGATCATGACGACGTGGTCGCCGGCGTCGACGAACTGCACCGTCCGGCACTGAAATCGGGCAACGACCCCTTCCAACAGCGGAGTTCCGGCGATGCCGTCGGTGGTGGGGGTGTCCGCGAACTTGTCCTCGGCCGGGGTGGCGAACCGGCTGGAGAGCTGGTGCTGGTCGGCGGCCAGCACGTGGACCGCGAAGTGCGTGGCCGACCTGAACTGGGGCAGGCTCGGCGCGTTCGCACCGGGACACCACAACACCAGGGGCGGGTCCAGCGACACGGAGGTGAAGGAGTTCGCCGTCATCGCCACCCGCCGGCCGTCCGCACCCCGGGCGGTGACCACGGTGACGCCGGTCGCGTATTGCCCGAAGGCCCGGCGCAGTGGATTCCCGGGCGGCCGCGCGTCGGCCCGCCCCGGGCCGCTCTGCCCGCCTCCGCCCCCGCCTCCGCCGACGACGGCCACGCCCGTCACGCGCTGCTCCCCACGGTCGCCGCCGGCACGCCGCCCGTCCGAACCGCCTCCACCGTGCCCGCCGAAACCGCGGCGGCGTCGAGGTAGACCCGAGCCGCGTCGGGGTCCATGAACCAGTGGAAGAAGTCGCGCGGATCGTCGAAGCCGTTGGCGAAACGGTGGGCGATCCGGGAATCGCCGCCCGCCGCGCCCAGGAGTTCGAGCACGTGCTCGGGCGGCGCGCCCAGCATGGCGTTGGTCCACGCCGCGACGTACTGCGCGTAGTCCCAGTACCGTTCGAACGTCCCCTGCAGGAAGGCGCCGTCGAAGGGCCGCTCGCCGTGCTCCAGGATGCTCGCCAGGTACGAGGCCGCGCACTTGCTCGCGTTGTTGGAACCCTGCCCGGTGATCGGGTCGTTGAGCACCACGACGTCGGCCATCCCCAAAACGAGGGCGCCGGAGGGGAGTTGCCCGACGGGCCTGCGCACCGTGGGCGGGAAGCGGCCGGCGAGCACGCCGTTGGCGTCGGTCGGCGCGACGTCGGCGCAGCGCTCGGCCTCCCAGGGCAGGTGGGTACGCAGGATCCGCAGGGAGCGCTCGACGTGCTCCTCGGTCGAGTCGACGTCCGCCCAGCAGTCGAGCGGGCCGCCGGGAACACCCTCGAAGACCATGATGTCGCACGGTCCGGTGGTGGTCAGCGCCGGGAAGGTGAAGTATTCGCCGACGCCGGGAATCAGGTTGAAGGCGACCGCGGAGTACTCGTCCCTGGGCGTCATCCCGGTGACGTATGTGAGCGCCAGGGCGCGCTGCGGCCGGTCGAACGTCGAGCGCTGGGCGTCCCGTTCGAACAGGCCGGCGATCCTGCCCTTGCCCGCGGCGACGATCACCAGGTCGGACTCGCGGGCGTAGGACTCCAGATCGGTCACATCCGCCTCGCGCAGTTCGATCCGGCCGCCGCGCCGTTCGAATTCCGCCAGCCAGGCCGGCATCTTCACCCGCTGGTCGACCGAGCGGGCCGCGGCGTCCAGCCGTGAGGCCCAGGAGATCGCGGTGCCGCCGCGGCCGTCGGGTACGACGAACGAGATGCCCTCGACGGGGGGACAGTCCCGGTCCCACAGGTTCAGGCCCAGGTTGTGTTCGTGGGCGAGCGCGGTACCGAACATGCACTGGCTGGACATGATGCGACCGTCGCGGATCTGCTCCGCGGTGCGGTCGGTCACCAGGGTCACCCGGTAGCCGTGCGTCAGTAGTCCGATGCCGAGCTGGAGGCCGGCCTGTCCGGCCCCGATGATGGTGATGTCGCGCATGGGCGTTCTCCTCCGGTCCCGAGGGTCCTGATTACTGGCTGATCACTGCTTGATCACTGCCTGTTCGCTCTGCCTGGTCACCACGTGGTCACCGTCTGGTCACCACCTGGTCACTGCCTGGTCGGTGCCGGCTCACTCGGCGAGCTTCGCGATCGCGGGAACGAGACCTTCCGGGCCGATGGCCGAATACCCGCCGTCGACGGCCCAGTCGGCGCCGGTGACGAAGGACGCCTCGTCGGAGCAGAGGAAGACGACCACGCGGGCGACCTCCTCCGGGTCGCCGACGCGGCCGAGGGGGTGGAAGGGCGCGGCGACGCGGTCCGTCTTGGCCCGGTCGCCGTCGGTGAGCGTGTCCATGACCTTCGACCAGGTCCAACCGGGGCTCACCGAGTTGACCCGGATGTTGTCGCCGGCCAGATCCACCGCCATGTTGCGGGTCAGCTGCATCAGGGCGGCCTTGCTCACCGGGTAGAGCCAGCGCCCGGGCTGGGCGACCCGCCCGGAGATGGAGGTGAAGTTCACGATGGCCCCGCCGCCCCGCGCGAGCAGATGCGGATGCACGGCCCGGGCCAGCAGCGCCGCACTCGCCACGTTCACGTCGAGGGCGGTATGCCACTGGTCGCGGGTCGAGGCGAAGCCGTCGTCGACGTACGAACAGGCCAGGTTCACCAGCACGTCCAACCGGCCGTACGCGTCGACCGCGCGGGCGACGCAGTCGGCGACCTGCGCGTCGTCGGTGATGTCGGTGCGCAGGAACAGAACACCCGCGTCCATTTCGTCCGTCAATTCGCGGCCGCCGTCCTCGTCGATATCCGCGACGACGACATTCGCGCCCGCCGCACGGAATGCGCGAACGACCGCTTTCCCGATAATCGTCGACCCGCCGGTAATGAGCGCGGTCTTGACCGACAATCCACTCATGCTGTCTCCTGTGTCCTTGCCGGGAGTTGTCGAAAAAATAGGTGCGGGGCCCTGGACCTGCCGTCCGCAACACGCTGCTCCCTGTCCGGATCGCGCTCTCGGCTGGAGGTCGGGATGGTCGACGCTCAACTCCCGCTCGACGCACGGCTCTCGCCCGACGCGTCGCTCGCCCACGACGCACCGCTGTTGCCCGATGTCCGGCTCCCGTCCGACGCGCCACTCCCCCTCGGTGCGCACGAGCGGTTCCACACCTCCGACGTGGACGTGGCGCGTTCGCACGTCGGGCGTGCCTTCTGCGCCCACGACCTACGGCTGGTCGGGCGCGCCGCGCGACTCGACGCGCGCATGCACGGCGTGGCGTTCGGCGAGACCGGCCTGTTCTACCTCGACTACGGCACGGAGGTGATGATCACCCCCGGTGCCCTGGAGGCCTTCTACCTGATCCAGATACCGCTCGCCGGGGCCGCGGAGATCACCTGCGGCCGGGCCCGGATCGCCTCGACTCCGCAGCGTGCCTCCGTACCGGCGCCGACCGACCCCCTGGCCATGCACTGGGGCGCGGGCAACCCGCAGCTGATCGTGTGGATCGACCGGATCGCGCTGGAGCACCACCTGGGCCGACTGCTCGGCCGCCGGCCCCGGACGCCCGTACGCTTCGACCTCGGCATGGACCTCACCACCCCCGCCGCGCGTTCCTGGCTCGGCGTGGTCGACCTGCTGCGGCGCGAGGCGGACAACCCCGGCGGCATGCTCGACCAGCCGTTGATCCTCGGCCGGCTCGCCGATCTGCTGATCACCCAGTTCCTGCTCACCCAGCCGCACAACTTCAGCGCCGCGCTGCACGGTCGCCAGCCCCGGGTCGCGCCGCCCGCGGTCCGCCGGGCCATGGAGCTGATCGAGTGCCACGCCGCCGAACCGCTGACCGTGGAGGACGTGGCGGAGGCGGTGGGGGTGAGCGTACGGGCCCTGCAGGACGGCTTCCGCCGGCACCTGGAGACCACACCCGTGTCGTATCTGCGCACGGTGCGCCTCGACCGGGTCCGCGCCGATCTGACCGCCGCCGAGCCGGGCACGACGACGGTCACCGATGTCGCCTACCGCTGGGGCTTCTTCCACCCGGGGCGCTTCGCGATCGCCTACCGGGAGCAGTTCGGCGAACACCCCTCGCAGACGCTGCGCGGCTGAGCCGCGCACGTAAGCCACGCACCCGAGTCCGCGCCCGAGTCCGCACCCGGGTCCCCGCGCGTGTCCCGGCCCCGGGTACCGGGCATGTACCCGGCGGAATGTGGATGGCCACCCGCGTTCCGCGGACGGTGCGGCATTTCGACTACCCGTAATTTCTTGGCAACCCCGTGACCGTCCGGGAAACCCGAAGATCGCCCACGAGACGCCGGGACCGGCCGCGAGAAAAACGATCCCGAACGAATGAGCGGGCCGAATGATCGGTTCCATTCATTCCCCCGATCAACCGCCGCGCACCCCGACCCCGAGGAGTATCCATGGCACAGACCGTCGACGCGGTGGTCGTCGGATCCGGTGTGAACGGTCTGGTCGCGGCGGCCGAATTGGCGGGGGCGGGCTGGTCGGTGGTGCTGGTCGAGGGCGATCGGCGCCTGGGCGGGTTCATCACCACCGAACAACGGACCCTGCCGGGCTACCTGCACGACACCTACTCCTCGTGGCATCCGCTTTTCGTGTCGGGCGGGGCCTACGCCGCGCTCGGCGCGGACCTGCACCGCCACGGTCTGGAGTACCGCAACACCGAGGACTACGTCACCGGCACCGTCACCGACGACGGCCGTGTGGTCCTGGGTCACCGCGACGCCGACACCACCGCGCGGGCGTTCGCCCACGCCGAGGACCGCGCCGCGTACCTCGCCATGGTGCGGCGATTCCTCGACAGCGCCGAGGACATCGGCGCCCTCATGGGCGGCGAGCCACGCTCGGCCCGCGCCCTGCGGCCCGCACTGCGCATGGTGCGCCGGGAGCGGTTGACCGGTACCGAGGCGTGGCTGCGCGCCACCGTCACCAGCGGACGCTCCTACTGCCGCGGCGAGTTCCGCGGCGACGAGGCCGATCTGCTGTGGGCCCCCTGGCTGTTGCATGCCGGGCTGTCGCCGGACCACGCCCAGGGCGGCCTGATGGTGCCCATCCTGGCCGCCACGATGCACGGCTTCGGCCTGCCCGTGGTCGCGGGCGGGGCGGGGAACTTCGTCCGCGCCTTCGAAGCGCTGCTCGCCGAACGCGGCGTGGACGTGCGCACCGGCACTCCGGTGGAGCGACTGCTCGTGAGCGACGGCAGGATCGGCGGGGTGGTCCACGGCGGCGAGACCATCACGGCGCGCCACGCGGTGCTCGCCTCGGTCACCCCGACCGCGCTGTACGGGGACCTGCTGCCCGCGTCGGCCCCGGTGCCGGCGGCGGTCCGCGAGCAGGCCCGACGCTACCGGTACGGACGCGCGGCGATGCAGATCCACGTCGCGTTGTCGGCCCCGCTCGACTGGCGGGACGAGCGCCTGGCGAGCGTACCGCTGCTGCACCTGAGCGACGGCTCGGCGAGTACCGCGATCGCCTGCGCGGAGGCCGAGGCCGGTCTGCTCCCCCGCCGACCCACCGTGGTCGTCGGCCAACAACACGTGCTCGACCCCTCACGCGTGCCCGAGGGCGCCGCCGCGCTGTGGCTGCAACTCCAGGAACTGCCGTACACCCCAAGGGGCGACGCGGCGGGAGAGCTGGACACCGGCGGCGGCTGGACCAAGGAGCTGACCCACGGGTACGTACGCCGGGTCCTGGCCCGCATCGCCCGCCACGCCCCCGGCCTGTCGAAGCGCGTCCTCGCGTGGGACGCCGTCACCCCGACCGACCTGGCCTCGGCCAACCCGAACGCCGTCGCCGGCGACCCGTACGGCGGCTCCGCCGAACTCGACCAGAACTTCCTGTGGCGCCCGCTGCCCGCCGCCGCCCGGCATGCCACGTCGGTACCCGGGCTCTGGCACATCGGCGCCTCCACCCACCCCGGTCCCGGACTGGGCGCCGGATCGGGACACCTGGTGGCGCAACGACTCATCCGCACCGGGCGGCGGCGCACCGGCACTCGCTGAGCCGCAACCACTCGCGCCCCCGGGCCACTTCGCGGGCGGCACCACGCCCCGCGTACCCGCATCCAGCCCCCTTCGCGCCGACGATCACGGCCGCACCACGCCGCGCGTCACGACCCACCACGGACGAACGAACAGGAGCCGGCCATGGCCGAGCGGTCATTTGCCACCGAAGTCCGACAGTTGCGCCACGGCGCGGGCACCACGCTGCACGTCGAGGGCATCCTGGCGGTCACCAAGGCCCTGCTCCAGTCCGGCGTGGCCTATGTCGGCGGCTACCAGGGCGCGCCGATCTCGCACCTGATGGACGTACTCGGCGACGCCCACGACATCCTCGACGAACTCGACGTGTACTTCGAGAACAGCGCCTCCGAGGCCACCGCCGCCGCGATGTTGGGCGCTTCGGTGCACTACCCGCTGCGCGGCGCGGTCACGTTCAAGTCGACGGTGGGCCTCAACGTCGCCTCCGACGCGCTGGCCAACCTGGCCAGCGGCGGCGTCACCGGTGGCGCGTTGGTCATCCTCGGCGAGGACTACGGCGAGGGCTCCAGCATCATGCAGGAGCGCTCGCACGCGTTCGCGATGAAGTCGCAGATGTGGCTGCTCGATCCGCGGCCCAACCTGACCGCGATCGTCGAGGCGGTCGAGTCCGGCTTCGAGCTGTCCGAGGTCAGCAACACCCCGGTACTGCTGCAACTTCGGCTGCGCTCCTGCCACTTGCACGGGACGTTCGTCGCCAAGGACAACGTGCGCCCGCCGATGACCGTCACGGACGCGATCGAGAACCCTCGACGCGAGCTCGACCGCATCGTCCTGCCGCCGGCGAGTTTCCGGCACGAACGCGAGAAGATCGACCAACGCCTGCCGGCCGCACTGGACTTCATCCGCGAACGCGGGCTCAACGAGGTGTTCGGCGCCGGAGAGGCCGACATCGGGATCATCGTCCAGGGCGGCCTGTACAACACCGTCAACCGGGCGCTGGAGCTGCTCGGTTGCTCGGATCCGTACGGCCGCACCCGGATTCCGCTCTACGTCATGAACGTGACGTATCCGGTCGTGGACACGGAGATCGTCGAGTTCTGCGCGGACAAGCGCGCGGTGTTGCTCCTGGAGGAGGGGCAGCCCGACTACATCGAGCAGAATCTGAACACGATCCTGCGCCGCGCCGAGGTCGCCGCGGCGCTGCACGGCAAGGATCTGCTGCCGATGGCCGGCGAGTACACCGCGTCGGCGGTCACCCGAGGGGTGCACGCCTTCCTGTCCCGGTACCTGCCGAAGGTTTTGGCCGGCGAACCGACGCTGCTGCTGCCCGAAACCGACCCGCGCAGCCCGTTCGCCGAGCGGGTCGATCCGCAGGCGGTCCAGGCCCGCCCGCCGGGCCTGTGTACCGGCTGCCCGGAGCGGCCCATCTTCAGCGCGCTCAAGCTCGCCGAGCGCGAGACCGGCGCGCACCACATCAGCGCGGACATCGGCTGTCACCTGTTCTCGATCAACGAACCGTTCAACCTCGGTGCCACGACCATGGGTTACGGGCTCGGGTCGGCCGGCGCCGCGGCACTGAACTCCAAGGACGCCGACCGTCGGACCATCGCGATCATGGGTGACGGCGGGTTCTGGCACAACGGTCTGACCAGCGGTGTCGGCAACGCGGTCTTCAACGACAACGATCAACTCCTCGTCGTGGTCGACAACGCGTACAGCGCGGCCACCGGCGGGCAGGACGTGCTCTCCTCCGCCGTCGACCATCCGCGACGCTCCACCGGGCATCCGATCGAGAAGGCCGTGCGCGGCATCGGCGTCAAGTGGACGAAAACCGTCACCGACACCTACCGGGTCGGGGAGTTGCGCGACCTGTTCGTGCGTGCGCTCACCACGAAGGAACCGGGGCCCAAGGTCATCGTCGCGCAGAGCGAATGCCAGTTGAACCGGCAGCGTCGGGAGCGGCCCCGGACGAACAAGGCGATCAGGGAGGGAAAACGGGTCGTCCGCGAGCGGTTCGGCGTCGACGCGGAAACCTGTACCGGCGACCACGCGTGCATCCGGATCTCCGGCTGCCCGTCGCTGACCCTGGCCGCCAACCCCGACCCCATGCGCACCGACCCGGTCGCCGCGGTGACCGACACGTGTGTCGGCTGCGGGGTATGCGGCGCGAACGCGCACGCGGCGTCGTTGTGCCCGTCCTTCCACCGCACCGACGTGGTGGTCAACCCGACCCGGCGGGACCGCGTCCTGGCGAGGATCCGCACGGCCTGGATCGCCGCGCTGTCCGCGCCCGTCGAGCGTCGCGCCGCGAAGTACGAGGTGGCCTGATGTCGAACCGACAGCCCGCACCACGCCCGATCACCATCGCGATCCTGGCCATGGGCGGCGAGGGCGGCGGGGTCCTGGCGGACTGGATCGTCGCCGTGGCGGAGACCGCGGGGTATACCGCGCAAAGCACCTCCGTCGCCGGCGTCGCCCAGCGCACCGGCGCGACCGTCTACTACGTCGAGTTGTTCCCGGCGCCGGACGCCGAACCGCCCGAGGGGGGCCGCGCCGAGCCGATCCTCGCGCTGTTCCCGACGCCGGGCGAGGTCGACATCGTCATCGCGTCGGAACTCATGGAGGCGGGACGGGCGATCCAGCGCGGCTTCTGTACGCCCGACCGCACCGCGCTGATCGCCTCCACCCACCGGGTCTACGCGATCACCGAGCGCATCGCCATGGGGGACGGGCGCGTCGACGGCGACCTGCTGCTCGACGCGGCGCACCGGGGCGCGCGGCGATTCGTGGGCGCCGACTTCCTGGAATTGGCCGGGCAGGCGGGCAGCGTGATCAGCGCGTCGCTGTTCGGCGCGTTGGCCGGGACGGGGGAACTTCCCTTCGATCGTGACCGGTTCGAGGACGCGGTGCGAGCGTCGGGCAAGGGGGTGGAGTCCTCGTTGGCCGCGTTCGCGCTGGGGTACGACGCGGCCCGGCAGCCGCCGCCGCGGCCTGCCCGCCCGCGCGCGGCGGGGGGCGGACCGGTGGCGGTGACGATCGGCAGCCGGCCCCCCGCGGATCCGGTGGTCGAGGCGGCGAACGCCGAGGAGCGGCGGCGGCGCGCGCTCGCCGACACGGATCCGGCACGGCTGGTCGGCCCCGCGCTGCGCGATCGGGCCGCGCGGGTCGCCGAGTTCCCGGAGGCGGCCCGTTCGATGCTGCTCCACGGTTGCGAACGCACGGCGGTGTACCAGAACCCGTCGTACACCGACCGCTATCTCGATCGGGTGGCCCGGGTGGGCGCGCTGGAGCACGACCCACGAGGTGAGGCGAGGCTGACCACCGAGACCGCCCGACACGTCGCGCTGTGGATGTGCTACCAGGACACCATCCAGGTCGGGTTGCAGAAGATCCGCCGACGCCGGATCGAGGACATCCGCGAGCGGGCGCGGACCGAGCCGCGACAACCGATGCAGGTGCGGGAGTATCTGCATCCGCAACTGGAGGAGATCACCGATACGTTGCCCGCGCGGCTGGGTGATCCGCTGTCCCGGTCGGCGCTCTTCGGGAGGCTCGTCGCCAGGCTCACCCGCAACGGCATGGTGGTCAACACCACGGGAGTCGTGGGCTACACGATGTTGTGGACCATGGCCGGGATGCGCCCGCTGCGACCACGCTCGGGCCGGTTCGGTCGGGAACAGACGGCCATCGACGCCTGGTTGGACCTGGTCGTGGAGACCGCGTCGGGCGACTACGCGCTGGCCTGCGAGATCGTCGAGTGCCGGCGGGTGGTCAAGGGCTACGGCGACACCTACCGGCACGGCAGCGAGAGTTTCGCCGTTCTCCTGGACGCCGCCCGGGAGTTGCGCGGACGCGACGACGCCGCGACGGCACTCGCCCACCTGACGTCGGCCGCACTCGCCGACGAGAACGGCACGGCACTACGCGAGGCCGTGGCGGCTTTGCAAACGAAGTCGCGGGCTCGCCCCGCCTGAGCACGCGACTCGCCCACGCGCGCAAACCCATCGGCGCGCACGAACACCCCATCCCTCAGGCCCGATTCCCCGCACCCGGCAAGGAGCACCCATGGTCGATCTGACCGCCCTCGCGACCCACCTGCTCGACGGCTCGATCGAGGTCGTCGACCTGACCTCACCGCTGCACGCGGGCACACCGCTGCTCGCCCTGCCGCCCGAGTACGGGCAGACGGCCCCGTTCGAGTTGGAGGAGATCAGCCGCTACGACGACCGAGGCCCGGCCTGGTACTGGAACAACTTCCGCACCGGCGAACACACCGGCACCCACTTCGACGCGCCGAACCACTGGATCAGCGGCCGGGACCTCGACGACGTGTCGCAGGTACCGGCGCAGCGCCTCGTCGGCCCCGCCGTCGTCATCGACAAGACCGCCGAAGTCGCCGCCGACCCGGACTACTTGCTCGACGTCGCGGACCTCCGCGAGTGGGAGTCCGAGCACGGCGCGCTGCCCGACCGCGGCTGGCTGATCTACCGCACCGGCTGGGCCGCTCGCGGCGACGACCCGGCGGACTTCGCGAACGCCGACGACGACGGCCCGCACACGCCGGGTCTGACACCGGACGCCGCCCGCCTGCTCGCCGACAGCGGCATCCTGGGCATGGGGGTGGAGACCGTGGGCACCGATGCCGGCCGCGCGTTCGCCTTCGATCCGCCTTTTCCGTGCCACGACTTCTTCCTCGGCGCCGACAAGTACGGCCTCACCCAACTGCGCAACGTGGACCGACTGCCGACCACCGGCGCGATCGTCATCGCCGCCCCGCTCCCGATCGTCAACGGCTCAGGCAGCCCCTGCCGAGTATTGGCCCTGATCACCCGCTGATCCCCCAACAAAACCATCCGACAACGCCGTGGCCGGTTGCGGTTGACGGGAATCAGGCGTACGACCGGGAGGAGGAACCGGTCGCGACACGAATGTGCCGCTGGGAACGGAAGGACGGTCATGAATCTTCGTCGCTGGGCCACGTGTGCCATCCTCGCCTGCGTCGCGGGCACAGCCTTCGCCTTCGCCGCCGCCCCGGGGGCGACGACGGTCGAGTACGGATCGACCCACGCGGTCGCCGCCACCGCCATCGAGTACGGCCTGTAGACGGCCGAACCCGCGCAGCCGCCGGACCCGTTCCCCATCGGAGCGGGCCCGGCGACGAGCCGGGCCCGAAGGCCTCCGGACGTCGCCGAGCCTGCCGGCTCACGGCCGCCTGGACCATCGGCGAGCGGTATCTGGTGGGCACGCGCCTGCGGCTGCGATAGTCGGGTGTCCGGCGGACGAGGGAGTCGTGAATGACGCACGGATACGGGGAGTTCTTCCACACGGCGACCGGCCATCGGCCCTATGCCTATCAGGCCGGTTTCGCGGAGAGCGGGCTGCCGCGGTTCGTTCGGGTTCCGTCGGGGGGCGGGAAGAGCGCGGCCGCCGTATTGGCCTGGCTGTACCGGCGGTTGGTGTCCGCGGTCGAGGTGACGCCGAGGCGATTGGTGTACGTATTGCCGCAGGGCAGCCTCGCGGAACCGACCCACGCGCGCATCGCCGAGTGGCTGCGTCGCCTCGGGTACACAGACGACGTGGACCTGCACCTGCTCGCCGGTCCGGAGTCGCAGAACGGCGCGTGGCGGCGGTTTCCCGAGCGGAACGCGATCCTGGTGGGTACGCACGACGGGCTGCTGAGCCGGGCGTTGATGCGTGGGTTCGCCGACGCGCGGGCGATGGCGCCCGTGTCGTTCGCGCTGCTCAACACCGACACCCACTGGGTGTTCGACGAAATGCACTTGCTGGGACCGGGGTTGCCGACGAGTACGCGGCTGCAGTCGCTGCGCGAATCGTTCGGCACGACGGCGCCGACCGGCAGCACGTGGATGTCTTCGACGTCGGACGGGAACACCATCGACGGCGGTGACGTGGCGGCCGGCGCCGGGCTCGCGGCGGTTCGACGCATCAGGCGGTTGGACCCGGACCCGACACGGTACGTCGACGACCTCGTCGACGCGCTGGGCGCCGCGCACCTGCCCGGCACGCGGTCCATCGCCGTACTCGGCTCCGCGCAGCGGGCGCGCGAGGTCTACGGTGCGCTGCGCGCGGCGCATCCGGGCCGGGAGATCGTGCTGGCGCATCCGTACGCGCGTACCGCCGACCGCCGTGTTCATGCGGCGGCTTCGGAGGAGGCCGGCCGGGACCGGATCCTGGTCACGACGCGGGCGCTGGACGTCGGATCCGACGTGTCCGGCCGTACAGTCCTCACCGAACTCGCCCCGTGGAGCGCGCTCGTGCAACGCGCCGGTCGCTGCAACCGCCACGGCGAACACCCCGATGGCGGCGACCTGTTGTGGTGTGTACCCCCGGACGGACCGGGGCCGGACGCGGGTGTCGCGGCCTGGCTGAACGCGCACGAGGGCGAGGCCGTCACGACCGTGGACATGTTCCGCGCCCGTGTCGACCACAACGTGGCGCCTTCCCAAGTCCTGGGCGAGAACGATGTGTTGGCGATGTTCGACAACGCGTACGGCGCGGTCCCGGCCGACGCGAGTCCGTGGATCTGCGCCGACGACGAGCGTACGGTCCTCGTCGCGTGGCGGGTGTGGGAGTCGGGGGAACCCGGCGAGGACGAGCCGGGACCCGCGCGCGGCGAGCAGTGTGAGGCGCCGCTCGCCGACGTCCGAAGGATGCTGGACGATCGCGCAGTGTGGCTGCGGGATCCCGTCGACGGTCGGTGGCGGCACGCCGTGGCCGACGATCTCCGTGCCGGAACGTCCGTGCTGCTCGACGCCGTGCGCGGCGGCTACCTCCCCGAGGTGGGGTGGGCGCCCGAGAGCGGCGCGCCGGTGCCGTCGCTGTTCACCGGGCGCACGCCGCCCGCGATCGCGTGTGTCGCTTGGGTGAGTCTCGACCGGCACCTGCTGGAGACCGAGGAGGAGGCACGTGCGGTCACGGCCGCCCTTCCGGGGCTGACCGAGGAGCAGCGCGAAGCCGTGGCCCACGCCGCCAGGTTCCACGATCTCGGCAAGTGCCACGACGTGTTCCAGGCCATGCTGCGCGGCGGCGGTGGCGGCGAGCCGCCGGAGCACCTGTTGGCCAAGTCCAAGGCGCCGTGGAGCACTGGAGTCTCCACGCGGGCCTACTTCCGGCACGAACTGGTCAGCGCACTCATCCTGTTGAACGGCGAGCACTGGCATACCCCCCTGGCCGACCCGGAGTTGGTGACCTACCTGGTCGCGGCGCACCACGGTCGGGTCCGTGTGTCGGTGCGCCCGGAGGCCGACGAGGACGCGCGGACGCTGCTCGGCGTCCGCGACGGTGATCGCACGCCGCCGGTCGCCGTGTCCACGGGCGACCACTTCCCCGGGCAGTCGCTCGACACCGAGGCGTTCCGCCCGGGCGGTTCGTGGACGCCGCGAGCCCTGGCGCTGCGCGACCGCGACGACCTGGGACCGTTCCGACTCGCGTACCTCGAATCACTGGTCCGCGTCGCCGACTGGCGCTCCAGCGCCCGCCACGACGGCCCCACAACGGACCTCGCCCCCTGAGCCCCGTCCACCGTGAACGCATGCGCCCACCGGCGACAACGCACCTCCCACGAGCACCCTGTCGCCCAGGGCCCGCGGCATGCGGTTCCCCGCTCGAATTCGGTTGACCGTCGTCGCCTTCGGGCTCGACAGCTTTCACCGCGGCACCGGACTGACCCGCCCTCGCGGGGCACGCTTCACCATGCACGGCAACTTCCGTCCGGGATCCGCCGATTGGGGTCTGCGCGGACCGTGGGCGGACCGCAGCCACGACACCGCCCGGTATCGGTTCGTCGAACGTGCGACGGCGAGCCGACTCGCCCTGTTCGGATTCCCGCCCGCCGGGCACCCGTTCTGGACCTGCGACACGCTGCGCGCCGTGGCACAGCGCTGGAGGAAGGCCCCTCCCGCCGTGATCCGCAGTCCGTCGCCCCGTGGTCGTCAGAGGCGGTCCAGGTGGAGTGGGCGAGCGGCGGCATACCGGGCGCGAACGGCCGCCGTGCCGTCGCGCATCGGCGGGTATGTCGTGCCGGGGACCGGCCACTCCGGAGGGTGCGGGTCATCCGTCAGGGCCCAAGCGGCCTGCCGGGCCGCGCCCCACGCGGCGAGTTCGCCGGTCGCGGGGACCGTGACGGGGCGCTCGAACAGCTCCGCGGCGATGGCCGCGACCGCCGGCGAGCGGGCCGCGCCGCCGACCAGCCGGATGCGCGCGACGTCGGTGGCGGTGGTGTCGAGCACGGCGTCGAGGGCGTCGGCCAGGCCGCACACGATGCCCTCGACGTAGGCGCGGGCCAGATGGGCGGGGGTGGCGTTGGCCGTGGTCAGGCCGTGCAGGGCGCCGGCGGCGTTCGGGAGGTTGGGGGTCCGTTCGCCGTCGAGGTACGGGACGAGGACCAGGCCGTCGGCGCCGGACGGTGCGCCCGTGGCGAGTTCGGCGAGCCGCTCGTGCGACACGCCGAGCATGCCCGCCGCCGCGTCCAGGACGCGGGCGGCGTTGAGCGTACAGGCCAGCGGCAGGAACGCGCCGGTGGCGTCGGCGAATCCCGCCACGGCTCCGGACGGGTCCGCCGTCGGGGACGGCGACCGCACGAACACCGTCCCGGAGGTCCCGAGCGACACGACGGCCTCCCCCGGCGCGACACACACGCCGAGCGCCGCCGCCATGTTGTCGCCCGTGCCCGCCGCGACCAGCACGCCCGACGTCGTACGACCCGCCGCGTCCCGCGGACCGAGCACCCGCGGCAACACCGGCCGAGCGCCGAACGCCGCGCCGAGCAGGTCCGTCCGGTATGCCTCCTCGCGGGGCGACCAATAGCCGGTCCCGGAGGCATCGCCGCGATCGGTGGTCAGCCCGCCGATGTCACCCCCACCGGTCAGCCGCCACGTGAGGTAGTCGTGCGGCAGGCACACCGCCGCCGTCCGCGCCGCCGACCGCGGGTCGTGCTCGGCGATCCAGCGCAACTTGCTCACGGTGAACGACGCGACCGGCACACTCCCGACCGCGCGCGCCCACGCCCCGGGCCCGCCGTACTCGGCGCACAACGCCGCCGCCGCGCCGGCCGACCGGGTGTCGTTCCACAACAGCGCGTCGCGGACGACCGCGCCGTCCTCGTCGAGGCACACCGCACCGTGCTGCTGCGCGGATACCGCCACCGCCGCGACGTCGTGCAATCCCCCGGCCCCGGCCGCGGCCGTCCGCAGCGCCTGCCACCAGGCCTCCGGGGGGACCTCGCCGCCGTCGGGGTGCGGTGCCCGTCCCTGCCGCAGCACCGCGCCGCTCGCCGCGTCGCAGACGAGCACCTTGCACGACTGGGTCCCGGAGTCGATGCCCGCGACCAGGGTCCGCCCCGGCATGTCAGCGCGCACCCAGGAGGTGTTCCACGGCCAACTGGTCGAGCCGCTCGTAGCCGGATCCGCGGACCGCGGCCGCGTCGGGGTCGAAGCTGTCGCCCGCGAGGTCGGCGTACGTCTCGCCCGGCGCGAGTGTCGGTACGGCCGGCTCGTGCAACCCGGCGGCGGCCCTGGCCTCGCGCACCTCGGGGTCGGCGCGAAACGCGCGTGCACGTTCGCGAAGCAGCAGGTAGGTGCGCATGTTGGCGGCCGCGCCGGCCCACACCCCGGCGGTGTCCTCGGTGCGCATCGGCTTGAAGTCGAAGTGCCGGGGCCCGTTGTAGCCGCCGTGCTCCAGCAGGTCGACGAGGAAGAACGCGCTCTTGACGTCGCCGTGGCCGAACACCAGGTCCTGGTCGTACTTGGGCCCGTGCTGGCCGTTCAGGTCGATGTGGAAGAGCTTGCCCTCCCACAGGGCCTGCGCCGCCGCGTGCACCATGTTCATCCCGGCCATCTGCTCGTGGCCGACCTCGGGGTTGAGCCCGACCATGTCGGGGTGTTCGAGGCGGGCGATGAAGGCGAGCATGTGGCCCACGGTGGGCAGGAAGATGTCGCCGCGCGGCTCGTTCGGCTTGGGCTCCAGCGCGAACCGGAGGTCGTGGCCCCGGTCCAGGACGTACGCGCACAGGATGTCGATCGCCTCCTTGTAGCGGTCGAGCGCGACCCGCACGTCCTTGCCCGCGTCCGTCTCCGAACCTTCCCGGCCGCCCCAGAACACATAGGTCCGCGCCCCGAGTTCGGCGGCGAGGTCGAGGTTGCGCATGACCTTGCGCAGCGCGAACCGGCGGATGCCGCGGTCGTTGGCGGTGAACGCGCCGTCCTTGAAGACGGGATGGGCCGTGAGGTTCGTCGTGACCATCGGGACGATCATGCCGGTCGCGTCGAGCGCGGCCCGGAAGGCGGCGATCCGCTTCGCCCGCTCCGCCTCGTCGGCGCCGAACGGAATCAGGTCGTCGTCGTGGAACGTGACGCCGTACGCGCCGAGTTCGGCCAGCCGGTACACCGCCTCGGCCGGCTCCAGCGGGGCGCGGGTGGCGTCCCCGAACGGGTCGCGCGCCTGCCATCCGACCGTCCACAGCCCGAAGCTGAAGCGGTCTTCCGGGGTCGGGACGAGGTCGATCATCGCGCCTCCCTGAGCGAATCGATCGAATCGCATCGCTTCGAGCCGCTTGGAACCGCTTCAAGCCGCTTCGAATCGCCATCAATTAGTTAGGACTCTGGACTAAACTCCACAACGAGCCAACCGCGCACCCGGGCAACTGTCAATAGCCGCCCGCGGGAGGACCGTCCGTCCGCGGGTGAGAGGATCCGCGCCATGAGCACGCCGGACGGCCCCACCGATCTGGTCGGGATGCGCGAACGCAACCTGGCGCTGGTGCTGGCCGAGATCGACCGCAGCCAGCCGATCACCCGCGCGCGGCTGGCCGAGCTCACCGGGCTCACCAAGACCACGGTGTCCGCGCGGGTCGCCGCGCTGACCGCGCTCGGGCTGGTGAGTGCCGAGGACCCGGTCAGAGCCGGCCGCGGGCGGCCCGGCGCTCCGGTGTCGGTGGCGTCGGGACCGATCGCCGGGCTCGGCGTGGAGATCAACGTCGGGTACCTGTCCGCGTGCGTCCTCGACCTCACCCGGCGGGTGCGCATCCGCCGCAGCATCCCCCGCGCCGGCGCCGGTTCCGACCCGGACCGGGACGTCGCGGCCCTGGGCCGGCTCGCCCACGCGGTCACCGGGCAGGCCCGCCGTGCCGGGCTCACCCTCGTCGGGACGACGGTGGCGGTCCCCGGCGTGCTGCACGGCGGGGCGGTGAACGCGCCGAACCTGGGCTGGGACACGCTGCCCGCCGCCGAACTCATCGCCGAGGCGCTGCCGTCCCAACCGCTGCCGGTGACGGTGGACAACGAGGCGAATCTCGCCGCTCTCGGCGAGTTGTGGTTCGGCGCGGGCGCCGGGCTGGGCGATTACGTGTACGTGTCCGGCGAAACCGGCATCGGCGCGGGAATCGTCGTCGGCGGCGCGCTGTTTCGCGGTACGCACGGCGCGGCCGGCGAACTCGGCCACGTCGTCGTCGCCCCCGGCGGACCCGCGTGCCGCTGCGGCGGGCGCGGCTGCCTGGAACAGGTCGCCGGGCTGGACGCCGTCCTGCGGGCCGCCGACGTGCCGGATGCCGCGCCCGCCCGACCCGATGCCCGGGACCGCGCCGACCTCCTCGGCGCCGGCGCCGCCGAACTCGTGCGCCGCCTGGAGGCGAGGGACCGCCGCGCCCTCGCGGCCGCGAAGCGGGCCGGCGAAGGGCTGGGCATCGCCCTGGTCGCCGTCACGAACCTCTTCGACCCCGCGGCCCTCGTCCTCGGCGGCCTCCCCGCCCGCATGGCCCCCTGGCTCACCCCGCACATCACCGCCGCCCTCGAAGCCGGCGGCGGCAGACTGCGCGGCCGCACCCCGACGATATGGCGCTCGGAACTCACGGACGGCGCGGTACTCGGCGCCGCCGGCGAAGTCGTCGCCCGAGTGCTCGCCGCCCCGGGCGCCGTCGCGTAGAGCCCGCCGGCGGCGGTCTCACCGGGCCGGTTCCGCCGGGGACCGGGGGCACGGGGTTGGTGGGTCGGGCACCGGCGGGGGGCTTGTGGGGTGCTTCCCGTGACCGTCGTAGAGCCAGAACGGGCGTACGGCCAGGGCGCCGACCATGACCAGGACGATGCACAACATGGCACTGCCCGACCAGGCGATGCCGAGGGTGGTGGTCGCCGCCATCACTCCTGCCCGCAGGTCGCCGAGTCGGGGGCCGCCGGTGACGACGACGGTGAAGACGCCCTGCATACGTCCGCGCATCTCGTCCGGCGCCCACGTCTGCAGGATCGTCTGCCGGTAGACGGCGCTGACCAGGTCGGCGGCGCCGGCGAGGACGAGGAGGGCGACGGCGAGCCACAGGGCGCGGGTGAAGCCGGCCAGCGTGATGGCGCTCGCCCAGGCGACCACCGCGAGAGTGAGCGCGACGCCCTGGCGGCGTATGCGCGCGATCCATCCGCTGCACAACCCGGCCAGCAGGGATCCGATGGCGACCGCCGAGTACAGCACGCCGATCCCGCCGTGGAAGCGGGTGGCGGCGGCCTCGGGGAACAGGGCGTTCGGCATGGCCAGCACCATGGCGGCGATGTCCACGGCGAACGACATCAGCAGCACCGGACTGGCGCCGATGAAGCGCAGCCCCTCGAACACGGCGCCGATCCCCGTGCCCGTCGCGGCCCCCGCCGGCGGAATCGGCGGAAGTCTCCACGTCGAGTAGAGGGACAGGGTGAACAGGACGGCGTCGGCGGCGTAGGCGTAGGCGAACCCGTGCGGAAGCGTGAGCAGGACGCCCGCGACCAGCGGTCCCGCGATCTGGCCGATGTTGCCCACCGTGAAACTCAGGGTGTTGGCGGCGGGGATCAACTCGTGCGGCACGATGCGGGGAATGATCGCGCCGCGCGCCGAGGAGGCCGTGGCGAAGCCGGCCCCCTGGACGGCGACGAGGCCGAGCAGGAGGAACTCCGAGCGGGCGTGCAGGAGGGTCTGGGCGAGCAGCGCGATGGTCACCGCCCAGGTCACCAGCGACGACCACAGGCACAACCGGCGGCGATCGACCCGGTCGGCGACGGCGCCGCCGTACAGGCCGAACACCACGATGGGCACGACACCGAAGAGTCCGGCCAGGCCCACGTAGAACGACGAGTGCGTGATGGAGTAGATCTGCACCGGGACGGTGACCTCGGTGACCATCGTGCCCACCAGCGAGGCCCCCTGGCCGACCAGCACCCGCCGATAGGCCGGCACGGCGAACGGACGTGTGTCCACCGCCGCACGACGTATTCGGGCGCCGATGCCCCGGGATGACTTCGGTGCGGGCGTCGGCGTCATCGGGTCCTCGTCTCCGACGTCGTGGCGCGGTGGGCGGGCGGCCCCGCCCCTGGACGGAGCCGATGCCGCCGGCGACGCGGATCCCCCGGTGTCGTGCTCATGGGGTCACGTTGTCACGAGGGTGCGATGGCTCTCTTCCATTAATCTGCCTACTTGTGTCGCAAAACAGCCAACACCCGTCGGCATGAGCTCTACGGAGGCCGGCGCCCGGCCCGTTCGCGATCGTGTTCGTGCGGCCGGAAAAGCAGTGGACGGATGGGCCCCGGGTCTATACCTTGCACTCGACCGTGACACCGCCCGAGGAGGTGAGACCCATGAACGCTGTAGCGATATGGGCGCTCCCCCTTGCGGTCACGGCCGGCGATTGACGTAGGTATCGCCGGGAGCGCCTGCCGACAAGGCACTCCCGAAAGGCAATACCCATGCAATCTCCACAGGTCACCCCCGAACCCCGCGCCTCGGCCGCCGGCGGCGCCGATCGTGCGCCCCTCGTGTTCGACGTGATCATCGCCGGCTGCGGGCCGACCGGCGCCATGCTGGCCGCCGAACTGCGGCTGCACGACGTGCGGGTGCTCGTTCTGGAGAAGGAAACCGAGCCCGTATCGTTCATCCGTATCGTCGGTCTGCACATTCGCAGTCTCGAACTGATGGCCATGCGCGGACTGCTGGATCGTCTGCTCGAACGCGGCCGGCGCCGTCCGGCCGGCGGCTTCTTCGCCGCCATCGACAAACCCGCGCCCCAGGGCTTGGATTCCGCGCACGCCTATCTGCTGGGCATCCCGCAGCCGGTCGTCGAGCGTCTGCTCGAAGACCACGCGACCCGACTGGGCGCGCAGGTCCGGCGAGGCTGTGCGGTGGCCGGTTTCGAGCAGGACGACGAGGGCGTGACCGTCGAACTGGCCGATGGCGAACGGCTGCGTGCGCGCTGTCTCGTCGGCTGTGACGGCGCGCGCAGCACCGTGCGCAAACGGCTCGGCGTCGGCTTCCCCGGCGAGCCCTCGCGAAACGACACGCTGATGGGCGAGATGCACGTGGGCGTGCCGCAGGAGGAGATCGCCGCCAAGGTGAGCGAAATCAGCCGCACCAACCGGCGATTCTGGCTCAGGCCCTTCGGCGAAGGGGTGTATAGCGTCCTGGTCCCGGCCGCGGGCGTCACCGATCGCACGGAACCGCCCACGCTCGAGGATTTCAGACAACGGCTGCGCGCCATCGCCGGAACCGACTTCGGCGTGCACTCCCCGCGCTGGTTGTCCCGCTTCGGCGATGCCACCCGGCTGGCCGAACGTTACCGTGTCGGGCGGGTGTTGCTGGCCGGCGACGCGGCGCACATCCACCCGCCCACCGGCGGGCAGGGCCTCAACCTGGGCGTTCAGGACGCCGTCAACCTCGGCTGGAAACTGGCCGCGCACATCCGCGGCTGGGCGCCGGAGACCTTGCTGGACACCTACCACAGGGAACGCCATCCGGTCGCCGCGGACGTACTGGACAACACCCGCGCCCAGACGGAACTGCACTCCACCGACCCGGGCCCGCAGGCCGTACGCAGGCTCTTCACCGAACTGATGGACATCGACGAGGTGAACCGCCGGCTCATCGAGAAGATCACCGCGATCGACATCCGCTACGACTTCGGCGCCGGCCCCGACCTGCTCGGCCGCCGCATGCGCGACATCGACGTAAAGGACGGCCGCCTCTACGCCCTGCTGCGACACGGCCGCGGCCTACTCCTGGACCGCACCGAACACCTGACCCCCGGCGCCTGGTCGGACCGAGTCGACCACGTCGCGGACCCCACCGCGGCAGTGGACGCCCCATGCGTCCTCCTCCGCCCCGACGGCCACATCGCCTGGATCGGCGACGATCAACAGGAGCTGAACACCCACCTCTCCCGCTGGTTCGGCCACCCCATCCCCTGATCCCACCCCGACAGCCGAGGCACCATCACACGTGGTGCCCCGACGCCGAACTCGACCGGTCGGCGGCATCGCCTGCCGACCGGTCGGGTGTACCGGCCGTCAATCGGAAGGCGCGCGGGTGGGGAAGTTGCGGGGGGTGTGTTCAAGCTCCGGTATATCGGACACGCTTAGACTCGGAATCGCGGCGCAGCACGGGGCTCGCCGGGCGAGGGGACGAGCGTGAGCAACCGGATGGGCTCCCAGCCGGCCAACGGGTGGACGCAGACCGACGAATTCCTCTGGTACACCTGCGACATCGTGGCCGATGTCGTCACGGGCCAGGCGGACCGCCGCCCGCTCGTGGCGAGTACGGCCCGGATCGCGCCGGGGGAGCGCGTACTCGCGACCGGGGTGGGAGAGCAGTTCCGGCTGCGCGCCGTGGGCAACGGCAGCTACCGCAGCACCGGGGTGGCCGCGATCGGCAGGCCGGGGTTCGTGGTGGGCGCGCTCGCCGTGAACGCCCTGGGCAACGCGGCGCGCCGCAAGCGTGCGCAGCAGGACACCGTGCCGCGCTGGGTCAACGACGGCGGCGGCGAGCTGACCATCACGCACCTGACCGCGTATCTCGCGCATCCCCGCAACCCGCTGAGTCTCGGCTTCACCGGTCTCGACCAGATCGACCTGCCCGAGCCCGGCGTCTTCGAGGCGCGCTACCACGACATGTACGGCAAGGGGTACATGTGCGTGCGCCTCGCCACTCCGTGGGCGTCCCTGGTGTTCGCGCTGGCGGCCCTCGCGGCGTTTCCGTCCCATCCGCGGCTGCTCGGCGGCACGTGGCTTCCGCCGGGGTTCGAGGAGCGCTGCGCCCACTTCGGCCGACCGGTGCGCCCCGCCCAGCGGTTGGTGCTGGAGCGCTGACCACCACGCCGTGACCGCGAGTGCCGGCGCGCGCTCGGGTCAACGGGTTGTCCACGGGCGGAGTTTGTCCGGGTTGCGGATCGTCCAGATGTGGTGGATGCGCTCGCCCACGACGTGGAAGGCGAATACGGTCACGGCGCGGCCGTTCTGCTGGACCACCAGGCCGGGCAGGCCGTTGACCGTACGCTCCAGCAGCGTGTAGTCGGGTGCGACGGTGGCGAGTCGCAGGTAGGTGTGGGCGATCCGCTCGCCGCCGATGATCGGATCCAGGATGGTGACGGCCTTGCCGCCGCCGTCCGCGACCCAGGTGGCGTTCGGGTCGAGCAGGCCGATCAGCGCGCCGATGTTCTTCGCGTCCCAGGCCGCCTTGAAGTCGCGGACCACCGCGGCGTGGCCGGCGCTCGGGTCCGCGTCGACCTGTGACTCGCGAATCCGCCGCCGGGCCGACGACGCCAACTGGCGGCAGGCCGCGGGGGTACGCCCGACGATCGTGGCGACCTCCGCGAACGGGTAGCGGAAGACGTCGTGCAGGACGAACGCCACACGCTCGGCGGGGGTCATCGACTCGAACACGACGAGGAAGGCCATGCCGACCGACTCGTCCAGGGTGATGCGATCGGCCGGATCCATGCCGCCGCCGGCTACTCCTCCGGTGATCCACTCGGTCGGCTCGGGCAGCGGCTCGGGAAGCCATTCACCCACGTAGGTCTCCCGCCTGGCCCGCGCCGAGCCGAGCAGGGTCAGGCACACCCGGCCCGCCACCTTCGTCAGCCAGGCCGCCGGGACCTCGATCTCGTCGCGTTGCGCGTCGGTCATCGCGTACCAGCGGGCGTAGGTCTCCTGGACCACGTCCTCGGCGTCGGCGAGCGATCCGAGCAGCCGATAGGCCAGGTTGATCAGCCGCTGCCGCTCCTCCATGACCGCCTCCACGCCGCTCTCGTGCATGGTGTCCCCGTCCGTCGCTCTCATGCGTTCGATCACACCTGTTCGACCGGACAGGCCGCCGAAACGTCAGGTCGGCCGCAGACCGGCCGCGCCGCCTCACATTCCGAGCGACTGCCTGGTCGAAGGGGTGGCGGCGAGTACGCCACAGCCCGAGTTCGCGGCCCTCGGGTTCTGATGCCGCCCCGACCGCCCGCAACGAACTCCCGGAGACGCCGAGCCCGACCGAACGGCCCGCCTTCGTACCGCACGACGTGTTCGGCACGACCTTCCCCGAGATCGGCCCGGTGGTCGAGCCGCAGTCCGGCGGCGGCCCGCCATGCCCGGACACCATCCCATCCTGCCTTCGGAGCCCCCATGTCCACCGATACATCCGCATCGACCGATCCGACGAAGGCGAAATCGCCGTCGGGGACACCCGCCGCGCCCGACGCCACCGACTCGTTCCTGGCCACCACGCGCGGCAAACTCACCCTCCTGCTCCTGTGCGCGGTGGCGTTCCTCGACTTCATCGACGCGTCGATCGTCAACATCGCGCTGCCCACCATCCAGAAAGACCTCGGCCTGTCCAACCAGAACCTCCAGTGGGTGCCGTCCGGTTACCTGCTGACGTACGGCGGACTGATGCTGCTCGGCGGTCGGGCGGCCGACCTGCTCGGGCGGCGTCGGGTCCTGATCGTGGGCACCGTCGTCTTCTCCGCGTCCTCGCTGATCGGCGGCTTCGCGCAGACGTCGGAGGTGCTGATCGCGGGACGCCTCGCCCAGGGCGTGGGCGCGTCGATGATGTTGCCCGCCGCGCTGTCGATCCTGACCACGTCGTTCAGCGACGGCCCGGACCGCAACAAGGCGCTGGGGGCGTGGGCCGGCACCGGGGCGTTCGCCTCGGCGGCGGGCGTGTTCCTCGGCGGCGTGCTCACCGAGGGTCCGGGGTGGCGCTGGGTCATGTTCGTCAACGTGCCGGTGTGCCTGCTCGTACTGCCCGCCATCCCGAAGCTGTTGCCGAACGACGACCGCCGCGCGTCGTGGCAGGGCTTCGACATCGCCGGCACGCTGTTGGCCACCGGCGGCCTGATCCTCATGGTCCACGGTCTGGTCAAGGCGCCCGAGCAGGGCTGGAGCGATACCCGTACCATCGCCGAACTGGGCATCGCGACCTGCCTGTTGATCGCCTTCGTGATCAACGAGGCGCGCAGCCGCAACCCGCTGATGCCGCTGAGCATCTTCCGCGTGAAGGGCCTCGCCGCGGCGAACATCACGCAGTTCGTGGCCATGTCCGGCTTCCTGGCGATGTTCTTCTTCGTCACCCTGTACGTGCAGGGCATCATGGGCTACTCGGAGATCAAGGCCGGGACGGCGTTCCTGCCCGTGACGGTCGGCGTGGGCATGGCCGCGGGCGTCGCGCAGGCACTGATCGCCCGCACCGGTACGCGGCCGCTGATCGTCGCCGGCGCCCTCGTCGCCTCCGTCGGCGTCTGGATGTTGTCCCGCGTCCCGGTCGACGGCTCCTACCTCTCCGATCTGCTCCCGGGTCTGATGGTGATGTCCTTCGGCCTCGGCTTCGTGTTCGTCGGTGTCGCCACCGCCGCCAACGCCGGGGTCCCGGCCGACAAAGCCGGACTGGCCGCCGCGCTGATGAACACCGCACAACAACTCGGCGGCGCGTTCGGCCTCGCGGTGTTGTCGGCGGTCGCGACGTCGAAGACCACCCACCGGTTGGCGCACGGACACGATCGGGCCACCGCCTACACCGAAGGGTTCCGGCAGGCCCTGCTGGTCGGCGCGTTCTTCCTCGCGGGCGCGGCGATCGTGGCCCTGTTCGTCGCGAACAGCCACGGCGAGGAGCCCTGACCCACGACCTCGGCCGCACCGGTGGGACACCGTGTTTTCAGGGTTTGCGCGCCAGTAGTCCGTAGCAGCCGATGTCCGCCGGGGCCGGGAATTCGGCGTCGGGTTCGGGGTGCCATCGGGAGACGAGTTCGACGCCCGGTTCGAGCAGTTCCCAGCCCTGCGGCACCAGTGCCTCGACCTCGGCACGGCTGCGCAGTTGCATCGGGATACCCGACTTGCGGTACACGTTGGCGCCGCCGCCGGTGCCGACCGGGTCGAAGTCGCCGGTCAGGTGCGAGAGCACCAGGTGGCTGCCGGAGGGGAGCCGGTCGGTCAACCGGCGCACGAGGTCCGCCGGTTTCTCGTCGTCCGGGACGAAGTGCAGTATCGCGAGCAGCATGACCGCGAGCGGCCGGTCGAGGTCCAGGGACCGCACGAGTGCGGGGTGGTCGAGGATGGCGTTCGGGTCGCGGACGTCGGCGTCGATGTACGCGGTCTCGCCGTCGGGGTGGCTGCTCAGCAGCGCACGGGCGTGTACGAGGACGATGGGGTCGTTGTCGACGTACACCACTCGGGAGTTCGGCGCGATCCCCTGGGCGGCGTCGTGCGTGTTGCGGCCCTCGATGGGGATACCGGTGCCGAGATCGAGGAACTGCCGTATCCCGAGCCGGGCGAGGTGTGCGACCGCCCGCAACAGGAACGCCCGGTTCGCGCGCGCGGCGGTACGCGCGTACGGAACGGCGAGCAACGTCTGTTCGGCGGCTTCCCGGTCGGGGGCGAAGTTCGTCTTGCCGCCAAGGAAGTAGTCGTAAATGCGCGCCGAGTGCGGCGTGGTGGTGTCGATCCCCGGCGGAGTCCAGTCCGCGATGAGAGCCTCCTGCTCGGGTGAACGCTCGAACCCGGAGTCCATCGAGTCGCCGCCTCCGTTTCGAACCGACCGCACCGGGGACCGGCCCCTTGTGCACGTCCCTTGATCGCGTCATGCAAAGGGCATGCTACCCGGCCGTCGCACGCTCGTTCCCCTCGGCGTCGCTTCTCTGCGCGGTTCGGGAGGTTGCCGAACGGGCGATCGGGTGATTCGTACGTCAGTACGATGCTCGGGTGACGAGTGACGTGGCGACCGGCCGGCCGACCCGTGCGCGACCGCCGGAGAGGGATGGGGAGTTCCCGGACACTCGCAGTGCCGCGCGGGGTCGAGGCCGGGGGACGGGCCCGGTCATCGGCTCGGTTCGGGTTTCGGGATCGGCCGCCGACGTCGCCGCGTGAGCGGTTGGTGCCGTCGTACACCGACAATAGCGCCCACATGCTCGGCGCACTCCTCGGCCCACCCGGAGCCACCGAACGCCGACGCGCCCGGGGCACCGCGGGCGTGGTCGCGATCATCGCCCCCCACCGGGCCGACCGGTCGATCACAACAGGCGGGTGGAGCGCACGAGGTTCCATACCGCCGCCACCGGAACGCGGTCCTGGAAGGCCACGTACTCGGGTTCGCGCAGGTGCGGGGCCCATTTGAGTTTGAAGGCCTCCTGGGTCCGCGCCGGGTAAAGTTCGCGCCCACGCTTGGTCCCCTGTCGGAGCATCCACGCGAACAGGGCCGAGGCGCTGGGCGGTTCGTGCTCCTCCGCGAGTCCGACGAACGGCGCGAGCCCGAGGTGGAGCCAGCCGGCGCCCTCCTCGGTGAAGGTGTTCAACGCCGTGAGGTTGATCAGTTCGTGGGTGCCGACCGGGGCCTGGGGGCGCCGGCGCGACAGGTCGCACAACCACCCCGGTCGACTTCCCCACACGGGCGCGTACGTGATGTAGGCGACGACTTCCCCGCGGTGTCGGGCCAGGAACGTACGGCGCAACCTGCGGCCGATTCCGCCGTGTTCACCGACCATGAAGGACAGTTGCCGCACGAGGCGGCCCTTCTCGCGCAGCCACTCGCGGTCGATCCGCTCCAGGGTGTGTCGGTCGGGCACGTCGTCGGCTCCCGCCTCCGTGACGACGACCCCCTCCCTTCGGGCCCGGGACACGTTCTGCCGGACCTTGGCGAGGGGTTTGCCGCGCAGCGTGAAGCGGGACAGGTCGATGCCGTAGGCGACGCCGAGTTGGTTCACCGCGAAGCCGCGGTCGGCGTAGAGCGCGATGTCGTGCGAGCGCAGCTGAACCGCGGTCAGCACCCTGCGCCGGCCGGGGCCGCGGTCGAGCGTGCGCAGGTATTCGTCGAGCAGCGCCCCCCGGTGCGCCGGTGCCGCGAACGGTCCGGCGAACTGGATGTGGTGGCGCCGCCCCGGCAGAAACGCGACGAGCCCCGGGACGCCGCTCCCGTAGTGGTGCCGCGTCCCGGCGTTGACCGCGAGGAAGGCACTCGGATGGTCGGCGTGGGCACGCAACATCCCGATCGGGTCCCGCCCGCCCGCCATCGGTACCGCGACCCCGGTCGCCGCCCCGGTGCCGCCGGGCGCGGGCCCTCGGCTCCCGCCGGCCACTCCCCGCTGTACCGGCACCACGCCGCTGTCGCCGGCGCCGCCCTTCCCGTTCCCGCGATGCCGGTCGTTCCGGACGGAAGGCGGCTCTTCTGTGCCGAAGGTCATGGCTTCCCCAAGCTGAGGCGGTCGTGTCGCAGGTACAAACGAGCCGTCCGGAGGTGCTGACACGCCTTCGCCGCGAAAAGGCCGGGAGGTTCACTCGTTCCACGTCGCGTACGGGGCGACTCGGCGCAGGCGGGCGCGTGCCCGGCGCGGCAGGGCCCGGGCAGATGACGGTGGGCGGGCTCCGAAGGGAACCCGCCCACCGCTACGACGTCGACCGTGGACCCGTGTCGGCTACGGCCGGTTCTCGACGGTGACCGACTCGGCGTCCGCGTGCACCACGAGATGGTGTCGGGTGTCCGGTTGGTCGGACAACCAGGCGATCCGGTTCTCCACGTCCACGACGACCCGGGCGGGATGTTCGCCGTGGGCCCGGGCCACGTGTTCGCGCATCGCCACCTCCTCCGCGTGCAGTCGGGCCGGGGCCCCGGCGGGCAGACCGTAGACGTAGGCCAGTCCGCCGGTGGGCCAGTCGGCCGTCTCCAGGACCGCCCGATCCAGCCGGCTTGCGCCGTCCACGACCTGGGACAGGCTCATCTTCGGCGCGGGTCGGCGTTCCAGGAGGAAGGCCCGCCGATCGGCGCCGGATTGCAGTTCCAGCACACTCGGCGGGGACACCATGCTGACGTTGCGGAACGCGGCGCACAGCCGATCCCCCGCCAGCACCTGGAAGTCGACGAACAGCAGATCGCCCTCGGATCCGCCCGGTCGGGCCTCCACCCGCAGTTGCCCCTCGGTGGGGAACGGGGCGAAGAGGTCCATGCGGACCAGGCCGTGCGGATACGGCACCACATTGGGCCCGACCTGCGGGTACGGCAACCAGAACACCCGATCGGCGATGATGTGCGTCGCCGCGTCGAGCAGCCCTGGATGGGTGAACGTGCCGGGGACGGAACCCCGTTGCGCGTCCAGGATCCCGAAGGCGCCATCGCTGCCGTAGCCGACCTCGGTGAGGTACCGGAAGGCCGGGCCGTGTGGCAACCGATGGGTGAGGTAGGGCAGTTCGGCCCGCTGGGCATCGGTGAGCGGTGGCAGCGGAGCCGGCGTTTCGGGCCGGTCGAACGTGATCGTCGCCTCGGCGACGAGTTCGAACCTGGACAGCGCCTCGTTCCGGGCCGGCCGCCACATCAGCAGGCTGACATGCACGTCCCGGCCCCGATCGGCCATCGGCTCGACCCGGGTGAGCAGCCGGGTGGGGCTCACCACCGGGATCCAGCGCTGGAGGCGCAACTCCCGCAGGCCGGTGGCCCGCAGGCCGGTGTACGTACTCGCCGCCTGGAACAGGTGATCCACCGTGCACATCATCGGCAACACCGGCAGCGTCCAGGTGGGACAGTGGTCGAGCACCCACGGATCGGCATCGGGGCTGACCACGAACTCGCGTTCGGCCGGACCTGGTTGCGGCTCCGGGACGAGCGCCGCGACCTCGGCGACCGGCTGGACCGGCTCGATCGGCGGGGTCGGCGGGGTCGGCGGGATCGACGGCGTCGGCAGGGTCGGAGCGGCCGAGGCGACCGAGGCGACCGGAGCAACCGGAGCGACCGGTCCCGCCGAGTCCGCCACGAATGCGTTCGCTTCCGGTCCATACGACTGTTGGAACATGCCGGCGACTTCCAACAACGCCCGGGTCGCCTGCCGCTGAACCTCCAGGAACAGCAGGTGATTCTCATGCCGGGTGTTCATGAAATGCACATGCGATCTGCCGACGGCCCGCTGGTGCGCACTGAGCGCGGTCGGCACCAGCGTCTCCTCGACCGAGACCTCAACCGGTACGGACACCGGAACCGAAGCCGGAACCGGAACCGAAGCGGGAGCGGGAGCGGGAGCCGCAACCGAACCGGGAGCGGGCCCCGAAGCCGTCACCGGCACGGCCACCGCGGCCGGAGCCACCACCGGGCCCGCGGGTCCGCCGATCTCCGCCGCAGGCACCGCCCGAGCCGCAGGCAGCGTCACGAGTTCCCGCGCCGGCCGCGCGTCCTGCAGTCGAAGCACGGTCCTGAGGTCGAAGAACGCGATGCTGGACAACCGCCTGGCAGGCGTCGACCCCTCCGCCCTTCGTCCCAGGGTCGCCGCACCCGTCGCCGCCGGTGCCGTATCCCCGGCGCTCAGCAGGAGTTCGGCCGCGGGCGCGCCCAGCGGGTCCACGGTCACCTTCGCCCTCGCCAACTCCGGCCGCGCAAACGCCTGCGCCCCCACGGCCGGCACGGTGCGGTGATACAGCGCCACCGCGGCGCACGCCACGCTCAACAGCCCGGCCGCGCAGTGCGGACGACCGAACAGGGCTGAGGGATCCAGCCGATCCGGCCGATCCGCCGGCGCCGACGAAGGATCGAGGTCGCCGACCACCAGGTCGACGGCGCCCTGCCCCGCATCGGCGCCGGCCTCGTCCTCGCCCTGCGGATCGATCACGGCAAGGACGGGGTCGCCGTCCCGGCGCGCGTGGTCGAGCCGCTTGAGGGCCAGCACCACCGCCGCGTTCCCCTCGGCTCCGGGGAGCCCGAGGTCGCGGACGACCGACCGATGCACCACCGTCGAGGCGAGGTCGACCGCGCCCACGAGCGCCGCGTCACTCGCTCCGCTGCCGATCGCGTCGACCGCGAGGTCGAGCGCCCGGATCCCGGATGCCTCCTCCGCGCAGACCGCGACACTGGCGTCGGTCAGCCGAAGTTGCGCGCTGATCCGGTTGGCGGCGATGTTGCCCAGGCCCCCGAGGGACCACGGCGGGCAGTTCAACGGGTCGGCGACCCGGTCCTCGGAGGATGCCGCGGCCGCCGCCGAGCGGCGCGCCTCCAGGGTCGTGCGGTTGTGCCAGACGGAGAACTCGGCGTGCACGGTCGCGCTGCCGACGCCCACGAGCACCATGGTGCGCTCGTCGGGCAGGGTCAGCGCGCGGGCGGCATCACGCGCGGCCTCCAGGACCAACAGGTGTTCCCCGGAGGTCTGCAGCATGTCGTTGGGCGGCATGCGCAGACCGTCCACGCGCAGTTCCACCGTGCGTGGCGGCCGCAACCTCGGCTCACCGGTCAGCAGCGCCTCGACGAAGTCGCCGGTGGTGTCGCCGTCCCCGACGCGGGCGCCGAGGCCGACGATCGCCACCCGGTGCCGGCGGCGCCCGGCGGGGCCGGGCACGGCCCCGCCGGGGAAGGACGTCGACGCCCGGTCGGCGGTGTCCCAGGCATCCACGACCAGGTGCGCGTTGACCCCGCCGAACCCGAAGCCGCTGACCGCGGCCCGCCGTAGCCCCCGCCATTCCTCCGGCTGGGCCAGTGGCCGCAGCGGTGTGCCGCGCAAAGCCTCGTTGGCGTCGTCGGCACCGACGGTCGGCGGCAGTGTGCCGTGTTCCATCGCGCCCAGCACCTTGAGCAGCGCGGCCCCGGACGCGGCGGTGAGCGGATGGCCGAGGTTGCCCTTGACCGACCCGATCGGCAGGTCCGTACGCTCCGCGAAGATCCGGGCCGCGCAGCCCAGTTCCACGGTGTCGCCGACCGCCGTGCCGGTGGCGTGGCACTCCAGCAGCGACACCGTCTTGGGGTCGATCCCCGCGGCCCGATAGGCCAGACTCATCGCGCGTTGTTGTTGGCCGCCGTCCGGGACGAGCATGCCGCCCCGGCCGCCGTCGTTGGTCGCCCCGATCCCGCGGATCACGCCCAGCACGGGTACATCCGCGGCCAGCGCGTCCTCGAGCCGCATCAGGGCGACCATCGCGGTGCCCTCGGCCGGGACGAGGCCGTCGGCCTCCCGGTGGAAGGGCCGCGACCGCGCGCTGGGGCTCAGGGCCCCGAGCCGGCCCATGCCGTGGCTGATGATCTCGGGCGCGCCGCCGTTCAGCGCCCCGGCGACCATCAGGTCCGCCTGCCGGAAGTGCAGTTTCCGGCAGGCGAGTTCGATCGCGTACAGCGCGGAGGCGCAGGCCGCCTCCAGGACCACCGCGCCGGCCCGCAGCCCGAAGGCCTGGGCCACGAGCTGCGCCGGCAGGCCGAAGCAGAATCGGCTCATCGGGATCGGCGAATGCCGGTCGTGCCGAGGCCACTCGGCCCGGACCTCGGCCGGCTGCGACCGCAGCCAGACGTCCTCGGCGTACGCGACCATCGACGTGGTCGGGCACGAGATGTTGCCCAGGACCAGGCCCGTACGTCGGTGCAGCCCGAGCCGATCGACCTCGGCGAGCGCCTGCCGGGTGGCGTGCACGACCCAGCGCACGGTCGGGTCCAGACCCTTGATCTGCTCGGCGTCGATGGCCAGGCCGTACGGGTCGAAGCGCTCCTCGAACCCGGTGACGTGGCCGAACACCGTGCTCGCCGGGTCGGCCCCGCTCCACTCGGGCCCCGCCGTCGGGCGCCCGATGGAGAACGGGGTCAGCCGTACCGCGCCGGAGACCACGGTCTCCCACAGTTCGGCGGGCGTGTGTGCTCCGGGCAGGACGCAGCCGCGTCCCACGATGGCGATTGCGGGGAAGTCCATGCCCCTCACGCGTCCGTCGAGATCAGCGCGGGCCGGGTCGCCGTGGACAGGTCCGGACGGTAGATCATCTCCACGCCGCCGAGCACGGCCAAGACCCGTTCCACGCCGTCCTGTTCGACGGTGAGCCAGATGTCGCAGACCGCGTCGTCGGTGCCCTGCTTGACGCTGCGCACGGTGCACTTCACCGGTGTCGTCACGGCGCCGGTCGACACCACGCGCACCTCACGGATGCCCATCGGCAACGACTGCACGCTGGCCGAGGACAACACCCACAGGCAGGCCGCCTGGAGTGCGCCGTCCATCACGAGCGGGTCGGTCCGCCAGGTGTCCCGCGCCCAGCCGAGTCGCCGCGCCCCGATCAGGTCGCAGGTCGCCCCGGTGGAATTCAGCCCGGTGATCCTGTCGATGGCGTGGAAGCTCGGGCCGTGGAAGAGCATCGCTCCGTCGTAGACGGCGCTGCCCGGGTGTACCTCGAAGTTCTCGTCGACGGGCTCCGCCGCCGGGGCGGTCAGCTTCGCCGCCTCGCCCGGACCCGCGAGGGCCGAGTAGTGCAGCGCGCCGTCGAGGCTCTTGAGTTCCAGGCGCAGCGTGGTGTCGGGGTGGGTGCCGTCGGGACGCACGTGCACCCGCAGTCGGGTCTCCTCCGTCCCGAACCTCTCCAGCGCGATGGTGCGCAGTACGCGCAGGTCGCGGACCAGGAGGGAACCGTTGTCCGGCAGCGCGTCGCGCGCGGCGGCGGCGAACCATTCGAGGACCAGTGCCACGGGCACCACGGGGCGTCCCGCGATGCTGTGGTCGATCAGGTACGGGTGGGTGTCGGCGCCGACGACGATCTCGGTGACGCCCGGTTGGTCGGTCGGGTCGCCGGCGGGGGCGGAGGTGCCTGCGGCGATCGAGACGCAGGCCGGGCCGGGCTGTTCCAGTTCGGTCATGAACGCCTTGACGCCGGCGGCCTCTTCGAGGAGCGGGACGCCGAGTCGGCGGAAGTGCTCGGCGTGCGCCGGGGACACCATGCCGGCCGCCCACGGGCCCCAGGCGACGGCCTTGACCGCGGTCCCCGGGCGGTGCGTCGCCTCGGTCGCGGTGATCTGCTCCATGGCCTGGTTGGCCGCCGCGTAGTCGCACTGCCCGGCGGTGCCCAGTCGCGCGCTGACCGAGGAGAAGGCGCATACCAGGCGCACCGGGTCGTCGGCGGTCAGGTCGAGGAGGGTGCGGAATCCGCGCACCTTCGTGTCGTAGACGGTGGTGAACTGGGCTTCGGTCTTGGCCACGATGTTGCTGTCGGCGATCACGCCGGCGGCGTGGATGACCCCGGTGATCGGGCCCCAGTCGCGGCGTACCTCGGCCAGCGCCTCGGCGACGCGCTCGCGGTCGGTGGCGTCGGCGGTGACGTATCGGGTCTCCGCGCCGGCGACGGCCAGCTCGTCCAGGGTGCTGCGGATCTCGCGGGAGGCGAGCACGCGGCCGGAGGCGACGGCGAGTTCGGCCAGGGTCGGGGTCGCGCCGGTGTGCTCGTCGCGGCGGCTGCCCAGGATCTGGCGGATGGCGGTCTCGTCCGCGGCGCCGCGCAGTTCGTCGTCCTCGTCGACGGGGCGGGTCCGGCCCAGGAGCAGGAACTTCGGCCGGTGCGCGCGGGCCAGGGCGAACAGGCACGACGCGGTGATGCCGCGGGCCCCGCCGGTGACCACGACGACGGGCTCCGGCCCGAGGTCGAGCGGCCGGGGCGCGCCCATCGGCTCGGTGCTGCCGCGCAGCAGCGCGCGCGAACCATCGGCGGCCAGCGCGACGTCGGTGACGTCGTCGCCGCGCAGGAGTTCGGTGGCGATGGCCTGGGCGACGTCCTGCGGGGCGCGCCCGGCCCGGTCGATGTCGATCGTCTTGATCGAGGCGTGGGCCCATTCGTTCGCGGCGGTACGGGCGAGCGCGGCGATGCCCGCGCAACCCTCGCGACCGCGCACGCCGGAAGTGCCGAACGCGCCGCCGGTGTCCTGGACGACGACCAGTACGCCGCCTCGGCGGTCCATCGCGGAGGCGATGGTGCGCAGGGTCGTGAAGACCTCGCGGGTGGGTGCGTCCGGGTCCTGCTCGGGGTCGATCCCGCGCAGGCCGGCGAGGGAGATCACGGCGGTGGAGTCCTCGGTCACGCGGTCGGTGACGGAGGCTTTGATGCCTTCGCGGCGCAGGGTCTCGGCCAGGCATTCGGCGACGCCGGTGCCGTCGTCGGTGATCAGCAACGGTTGTTCACGCAGGCCCTTGAGGGCGGCGCCGTCGGCGGCCTCGACGGGTACGAGGGTGGTGCCGGTGCGCAGGACCGTGAACTGCGGTGCCTCGTGCTTGCTCTGCGCGGGAATCTGCTCCTGCGGACGAGCGGCGGGCGCGGCGGGGGCGGCGACGGGCGCCTGGGGCGGCGCCGGGGTGGTGTCGGGGGCGCGCATCGAGGTGATCTTCTCGGCGATCGCGGCGATGGTGCGCAACCGGGCCAGGTCGGCCGGATCCACGTCGGCCTCACCCGGGAAGTGGTCCCGCAATCGGGTCAGGATCTGCACCCGCTTGATCGAGTCCACACCCAGGTCCACCTCCAGATCCATGTCCGGCGTGAGCATCTCGACCGGATAGCCGGTCAATTCCGCCACGATCGCCAACGCCACATCCGCACCACTCTCCTGAACCGGAGCCGGAGCCGGAGCCGGCGCCGCGGCCGGAGCGGGAGCCGGCACCAGGGCCTGCGTCCGGGGCTGAGCCTGTGCGCCGACACCGCCGGGGGCGCGCATCGAGGTGATCTTCTCGGCGATCGCGGCGATGGTGCGCAACCGGGCCAGGTCGGCCGGATCCACGTCGGCCTCACCCGGGAAGTGGTCCCGCAATCGGGTCAGGATCTGCACCCGCTTGATCGAGTCCACACCCAGGTCCACCTCCAGATCCATCTCGGGCGTGAGCATCTCGACCGGATAGCCGGTCAATTCCGCCACGATCGCCAACGCCACATCCGCACCACTCTCCTGAACCGGAGCCGGCGCCGGAACGGCGGCCGGAGCCGGGGCGGGAGCGGCCGCGAGGGCCGGTGCCTGGGTCGGGGCCGGGATCTGCGCCATCGCGGGCGGAGCCTGGACCACACTCTGGTGCGCGACAGGCGCGACAGGCGCGACCGGAGCCGGAGCAACCGGCGCCGCCGGCACGGGCGGCCGGGCCTGGGTGACCGGGGCCGGCGCCTGGTACGCCGTCGGCATCGGCGGCGCGGGGCTGATCTCCAGGGCCGGCGGCCGGGCCTCCAACGCGCGCGGGCCCGGGGCGATGGGCGCCGGCATCTCGACCGGGGCGTGCGTCGGCGCGGCCGCGGGTCGCGGCTCGGCTCCGGGCCGCCAGGCCATCAGCGCGTCGAGCGAGGTCTTGGCCAGGTCCAGGTAGGAGGCGTGACTGGCCGAGGTGGTGCTCTGGTAGGCGCTGTGTGCGTCGCCCGCCTGGCGCTGGACCTCCAGGAACGCGTGCAGCCAGGCGCCGGAGGCGGTCACCGGCGACCAGGTGGACCCGGACGAGGTGACGTCGTGCGCCGTCGGTTCCGCGGCCGGCGGGTCGTAGCGCACCGGCACGGCGGGGGCCTGCTGTACCGGAACGGGTGCCGGCACATAGGCGGGCGCCGGTGCCGGCGCCGGTGCGGCGGCGGCGAACTGCGCGGGAGCCGCGGCGGCGACCGGAGCCGCAGGCACCGCCGCGGCCGGAGCCGCGACCGGCGGCGCCGCCTGCACCCGAGCCGGCGGAGCCGCCTGCGTGACGGCGAGCGGCGCCGGTGGCATCGGCCGCGCGGCGGCGGCCGGCGGCGCCGGGCTCGTCGTCGCGGCGGCCGGCGGGAACCCGGTGCCCGACTGGTGGACCACGGGCACGGCGGGGGTGCTCTCGCGGTGGCCCACATCGGGGTTGGGACCGGAGATGGGGATGGTCATACCCGTCCTTGTCAGCGATGGCGAAGGAGTGCTCGAGGTGAACGAGGCCCACAGCGGGGCGAAGTCCAGGGGGCGACCGGCGACGGCCAGCGCGCCCAGGACGCGGTGCAGTGCGGTGAGTCCGGATCCCCGGGTCTGGTCCGCGCTCAGCGCGAGGTGGGGCCGGTCCGCGAGGATCCTGCCGACCAGGCCGGTGAGTACGGTGCCCGGGCCGGCCTCGACGAACGTACGGACGCCGTCGTCGTGCATGGCCAGGATCATGTCGGCGAACCGCACGGAGGAGGTCACGTGATCGTGCAGCACGGTGCGAATCGCGGACGCCTCGCCGGGATACGGCCGGGCGTCGGCGTTGCCGTAGACGGCCATGCGCGGCGTCGCGAACTCGTACCGCTCCAGGGTGGGTCGCCACCCGGTGGTCGCGGACTGGAGCAGCGGGCTGTGGAAGGCGCAGGAGACGGCGAGCCGTTGGGCCCGGAGCCCCTGCTCCCGCGCGCGCTTCTCCACCTTGACGATCGCGGATTCCGCGCCCGAGACGACGTGCTGCGTCGGGGAGTTGTAGTTCGCGACCCAGGCTCGGCGGATGCCGCGGACCAGGTCGTCGGCCTCCTTCGCGGAGGCGGTGACGGCGAGCATCGCCCCCGACACCTTGCCCGCGTCGCGCAGGAGTTCGCCCCGGGCTCGGGCCAGGTCCATCAGGGTGTCGTCGTCGTAGACGCCGGCCGCGTGCAGCGCGGAGAGTTCGCCGAAGCTGTGCCCCGCCACGCAGTCGGGTTCGAAGCCGACCGCGCCCAGAATCTCCCGCATCGCCAACGCATGGGCGGCGAGCGCCGGTTGCGCGCATTCGGTGGCCTTGAGCCGGTCGGCCTGCGCGCGTTCGCCGGCCTTGTCCACGGCCGGCGGCGGGAAGACGAGGCGGTGCAGCGGGTGTCCGTCAATCTCGAAGCCGGCCAGCCGGTCCCACGCGGCGAGCGCGAGCGGCTGGTGCAGCACGACGTCCATGCCCATCTCGGGGTACTGGCTGCCCTGCCCCGGGAACAACAACGCGATCTTGTCGGTCGAGGCGGGACCGCACGCGTAGCGCACGCCGCCGGGCGTGTGGAAGGCCGCCCGAGCGTCGGCCGCGATCCGGCTGCGCGCGGCGGCCGCCTGGGCCCGGAGGTCGTCCTCGTCGCGAACGACCAGGCACAGCCGGTGCGTCGCCCCGGCGTCGAAGGCGAGTTGGGTGCGGCGCGCCAGGTCGGCCGGCGGCGCGGTGTCCGCGGCCAGCGCGTCCAGCGCGGTGACCAGCGCGGGGCCGGAATCGGCACTCAGCAGCAGCAGTTCGCTGGGCGCGCTGCGGGTGTACCGCTCGCCCGCCGGGGCGGTTTCCGCCGTGCGGTGCTCTTCGAGGGTGACGTGGAAGTTGGTTCCGCCGAACCCGAAGCTGGAGACCGAGGCCCGCCGCGGGTGGTCGGTGCCGCGGATCCAGGGCCGGGTCCTGGTGCTCAGGTAGAAGGGGCCCTTCTCCAACTCCAGGGAGGGATCGGTACGGTCGGCCTTGATCGTGGGCGGCAGGATCCGGTGGTGCAGGGCCAGGGCCGCCTTGGCCAGTCCGACGGCGCCGGCGGCGGTCCTGGTGTGGCCGATCTGCGACTTCACCGATCCGAGCGCGCAGCGCGCGATGTCGGCCGGGTCGCCCGTGCCGAACACCTCCTGCAGGGCCGTGACTTCGGCGGTGTCGCCGGCCTTGGTACCGGTGCCGTGCGCCTCGATCAGCTCCACCGTCGCGGGGCTGTAGCCCGCACTGGCGTAGGCCCGGTGCAGCGCGCGGACCTGCCCGGCGACGGCGGGGGCGTAGATCGAGGATCCGCGTCCGTCGGAGGAGGTGCCCACGCCGCGGATCACCGCGTAGATCCGGTCGCCGTCGCGTTCGGCGTCGGCCAGGCGCTTGAGCATGACCATGGCCACGGCCTCGCCCAGGAGGGTGCCGTCGGCGTCGGCGGAGAAGGGCCGGCACTCGCCCGACGGGGACAGCGCCGGGGTCTTGCTGAAGCAGGTGAACCCGAAGGCGTCGCACAGCGGGTCCACGCCACCGGTGATCATCATGTCGGCGCGGCCGAGGGTGAGTTCGTCGATGGCGGCGCTCATCGCGGACAGCGAGCTGGCGCAGGCCGCGTCGGTGGTGTAATTGCTGCCGTGCAGATCGAAGTGGCGGGCGACGCGGCCGGCGATGACGTTGGTGAGCATGCCGGGGAAGGAACTCTCCTTCCACACCGGATACGAGGCGGCGATGGCCTCGCACAGCTCGTCGGCCTTGGCCTCCGGCACGCCGCGTGCGAGCATGACCCGGCGCCAGGTGGGCCGCTGGGACCGGAAGGACATGCGAAAGGCCAGCTCGGTGGGGCTGGCTCCCAGGATGATGCCGGTGCGTTCTCGCATCGTCTCGGACGGGCCGTCGTCGCCGCAGGCGTCGCGCAGGACCCGTTCGGCCGCGACCAGGCTCAGCAGTTGTGCGGTGTCGGTGGCGTCGATCGTGGACGGTGGGGTGCCGAAGGCCAGCGGGTCGAACGCCACCGGCGACATGAACGCCCCACGCTTGCCGTAGGTCTTGTCGGGGGCGGTGGGGTCGCTCGAATAGTGATCGCTGATGAGCCAGTGGGTGTCCGGCACGTCTCGGATGAGGTCACGGGCGTGGACCACGTCGCGCCAGAACCCGCCGACGTCCGAGGAGCCGGGCAGCAGGGTGCTCAGGCCGACGACGGCGATGGGTGGTTGGGAGGGACGGGAACTCTCGGGCACGGGACTCCTTGCCATATGCGAGTCAGAGGAGTTCTTGAGCGTGGACGGTGAACGCCTGAGGGGGCAGGTCGACACCGTGGCTGCGCAGTTGCTGCGCGCGGGTGAGCACCGTCGCGCCTTCCATGAGATTGCGGGCGATCTGCACCACGGACAGGTTCGCGGGATCGGCGAGGAATCCGTGCCTGCGCCAGTCGTTGAAGGCGCCGACCGCGGGGCCGCACCAGATCTGGTAGTCCACGCTGCGGTCGGCGACCCCGGTGGTCGCCCAGGTGCTGGACATGCCCAGATACCAGCGGAACACCAGCGCCATGCGGTGTTTGCCGTCCACGGCCGCGCGGTCGGCCTGCGCGGGTTCCCGGGCGCGCCAGAACTCCTCGGTCTGGGCCCACACTTGCGCCACAGGCTGACGGAACATCTCCCGTTCGAGTCGGGCGATCCGGTCCGGCGGGATGTCCTCCAGCGACTCGTGGTCGCGGTACAGCCGGAAGAGCGTGGAGGCCCTCGCGGCGAACATCGTGCCGCGACTGAGGACCTGCACCTTCGAGCCCATCTCGAACATGTCCGCGGACGGCGCCATGGCCACGTCCATCGTGTCGGCGGCCTGGAGCATCGTGCGGGCCCGGTCGGAGGTGTCGGCCTCCAGGCTGAGCTGGTTGACCGATCCGGTCACCACGTACGCGGCGCCCATCGCGAAGGCGGCGGCGACGGCGTGCGGGGTGCCCAGGCCGCCGGCCGCGCCGATCCTGGTGCGCGGCGCGATGCCGTGTCGCTGGGCGACGGTGTCGCGCAGGGCCAGGATCTGCGGGAGCGCGGTGGACAGCGGCCTGCCGTCGGTGTGCCCGCCGCTGTCGGATTCCACGGTCAGGTCGTCGACCATCGGCACACGGGCGGCGAGGGCCACCTCGTCGGCGGTCAACAGGCCCTGGGCGAGCAGTTCGTGCAGCAGCTCGGGGGGTGCCGGTGCGAGGAACTGTTCGGCCACCTCGGGCCGTGAGACCTTGGCCATCATCATCCGGGGACGCACGATCCGGCCGTCGGCGCGCATCTGCAGGCCCGCCGCGCAGCAGTGCGCGAGGGCGCGGGTGACCTTGCTGAACGCCGAGACCGACACGCACCGCACGCCGTGTCGGATGGCGAGGGCGGCGACCTCGTCCTCCCACACGGGCGAGTGCGGGTTGTGGATGATGTTCACCCCCCACGGGGCGTGTTCGGGCAGCCTGTGGCGCAGTTCCTCGATCGCCCGGCGCACCGCGTCGATCGGCAGTCCGGCCGCTCCGAAGATGCCCAGCAGGTCGGCGCGCGCCATCGCCTCGACCATGGCGATGCCCGCGATGCCCTGCGCCATCTCACCGGCCACGTAGGGGAATCGCACGCCGTGGTCGGTGGTGAACGAACGATCCCCGAGCCATTCGGGATACAGCGGGGAGAGTGTGCCGACGACTTCGCAGCCGTCGACGGGCGCGTCACCCAGGACGGCGCCGGTCACGGAGTCGGACAGGCGTCGAACGATCGTGGCCACGCTCCGCGGTTGGCGAAGCACGGCCAGGAGACCGTCGGCGGTGGGATCCGACACGTCATGACGAGGTGATGCCTGCAGTCCGATGGTCATGAGCGGTTTCTCCTGTGGCCTTTCGGAAAGGGTGTCGGACTCGGGTTTCGTCGACCGTCAGAGAATCCCGTGCGTGCCGGCCAGGAGATAGGCCATGTCGACGGTCGTCCGGGAACAGGGTCCGCCCAGGACGCGGCGCGCGTTGCGGTCGTCGAAGACCCGCGTGTGCCGAAAGTACGCGGCGAACCCGGCGTAGCTGTGAAAGCGCTGCTCGGCCGGGGAGAGCCTTTCGGGCAGCTCGGGCCGGAGAACGATGCGGATCGGGGCAAATTTCTCGAAGAGTTCGATGAGCGTCGTGGCGGAGACGTCGTCCGGGTGGACGATGTGGTATGTCTCCGCGTCCGTGGACCGGTGTTCCGCGGCGATGCTCACGATGGCCTTCGCGGCGTCCTCGACGGGGAGGCAGTTCAGCCGCGCGTCGGCCTGTCCCTGCATGTGGATGACCGGCCGCAGACCTCGTGGAATGGAGAGTCCGGCGATGCCCCTTTCGATCGTCGACGCACGCAGCAGCGCGCTGATGGTCTGAAAGGGGTGCGCCGGGAGTCCCGGGGTCGGCGGCCGGTCGGTGAGGAGAATGCTGGGTCGCATGACCAGTGCCGGCATTCCCCTTTCCCGAGCCCATCGGCCGACCAGGGATTCGGCGTCGCACTTGGACCGCTCGTATTCGTTCTCGAAGCCGTAGGTGTCGATCAGGTCGGCTTCCGCGACGGTGCCCGAGCGTCGGGCGCCGGCCACGAACGCGGTGCTGACATGGCAGAACGGCGCGCCGTGCGGGCTCCTTGCGGCGATGTCGAGGAAGTTTTGCGTTCCGTTGACATTCACCGGCCGGATCGCCCGGGCACCGGTGTTGAGATCGATGTTTCCGGCACTGTGGAGGAACATGTCGGCGCGCCGCGCCAATTTTTCCACCCGGTCGTCGGGGAGGCCGAACAGGGGACGCTCGATTTCGATGTCCACTTCGTCGGCGCGGCGCCGAAATTTCCGAATGAAATCCGGTGTCTCGCCCAGTCGACCGAGGGCGTGCGAGATTCGGTCGATGGCGCCCGTACTGCTGCGGCGCGAGAGCAGCGTGACGGAGCAATTCCGATTCACGAGTTCACGAACGAGCCGCAGACCCAGGAAACCGGTGCCTCCGGTCAAAACAACCTGCACGGTCTCATTCCTCTTCTCGCGGAACCGATGGCCGGCTATTGCGACGTCGATACTATCCATGCGTGGGTGCTGGAAAAGTCCACGCTGCGGCGCGGGAAGTCAGATTCACCGGTATGGGCTAGTTCCGAGCCGGGGTGTCGATGGGCATATTTGTCCACTTGGTCGCCGATCGAGCACAGTCCGATTCTTATTACATACGATTTATTGCGGTGCGGCGGCCGTGGCCCGCAATAACGAGTTGTGGTCCGTATGCGCGGTACCCTCGCTTGCGGTGCGAACAATTCCTCCGAATATCCGTGGACGCGGCGGACCGTCGGCGACAGGATTCGCCCCTGCCCGGCCGCCCGACGCGACGGCGGCCCGGAGTTCGCCATGCCCACGCCCGAGCCCGGTTCCCCGCAGCCGAGCCCGGTTCACGGGCGTCCTCGCCCATCGCACAGACGACGTCGTCCTGGGAGGACACACAATGCTCGACACCATCCCGGTCCCACCTCCCGAACACGAGGCGCCGGACCCGCCCGGCGACCCGCTGGGCCGACTCGCCGGGCTGTGCGTACGGCACCGCCGCCCGCTCCTGGCCGGCGCGCTGATCGTCCTGCTCCTGGCCGCCGTCGTGGTCGCCGGCGCCAAGGACCGCTGGTCCAACGGCGGTTTCACCGCGACGGGGACCCCGGCCGCGGAGGCCGAGCGGGTCGCCGCCCGATACGGGGCCGACGCCGCGGACCTGGTGTTCTACCTGCGCGCCGACAAGCCGGTGGACGACGCCGAGGTCGCCGAGGCGGGCCGCCGGATCACCGCGCTGGTCGCGGGCCGACCGGGCGTGCACGCGGCGCAGTCCTACTGGACCACCGGCTCCCCCCTGTTGCGCTCGCGCGACGGCAAGGGCGCGCTGATCCGCGTCGACCTGGCCGGGAGCGAGCGCGACGGCGCGGTCGCCTCGCGCGCCCTGGTCCCCGCCGTGCGCAAGGCGGCGGCCGGTTTGCGGGTCGACGCCACCGGACCCGCGTGGTTGAACGCGCAGGCCACCGACGAGTCCGAACGCGACCTCGAGCGGGGGGAGTTGCTGGCGGCGCCACTGACCATGATCATCCTGTTGCTCGCGTTCGGATCGTTGACCGCGGCGGCGATCCCGCTCGCCGTCGGCGCGGTCTCCGTGGCCGGCGCCCTGGCCGTCCTGGCCACATTGACCCTCACGATGCCGATCACCGTGTTCGCGATCAACATCTGCGCGGCGCTGGGCTTCGCCCTGTCCGTCGACTACGCCCTGTTCATCGTGACCCGCTATCGCGAGGAACTCTCCCGGGGTGTCGAGTCGCGCCGGGCCGTCGTGCTGAGCATGGCCACCGCCGGGCGGGCCGTGCTGTTCTCCGCGGCGACGGTGGCGCTGTGTCTGTCCGCGCTGTTCGTCTTCCCGCTGGAACTGCTGCGCTCCTTGGCGTGGGCATCGATCCTGGTGGTGGGCATCTCGTCGCTGACGTCCCTGCTCGTACTGCCCGCGCTGCTGGCCGTGTTGGGGCCGCGCCTGGATCGACTGGACCCGTTCCGCCGCTTCCGGCGCGGGCGCGGACGGGTGGGCGGCGGCAGCCCCGCCTGGCGTCGCATCGCCACGCTCGCCACCGCCCGGCCGATCCTGTGCGGGGGCACCGCCGCGGCCCTCCTTCTGGTCCTTGCGCTGCCCTTCCTGCACGCGCGGTTCACCACCATCGACGAGAAGATCCTGCCGACGAGTTCCGAACCGCACCGCGCGGCGCGGCTGTTGCGCGGCGACTTCGTCGACCCGCCCGAGCGGATCATCCCGGTGATCCTGCCCCGGGCGAACGCGGCGACCGACGCCCCGGCGATCGACGCCTACGCCCGACGGTTGTCCGCGCTGCCCCATGTCGCGCACGTGATCGCCGACACCGGCGACTACCGCGCGGGACTTCCCGTCCGGACACCGGAGTTGCCGGCTTCGCAACCGGAAGAGCCCGCCGCCGACGGTACGACGAGCGTGATCGTCCGCCCGGCCGCGCCGCCGGAGCAGGCCCGCCCCGCCGTCGTGGGCAGCGTGCTGCGCGTGGTCGGCACGGACGACAGCCAGTCGCCGGACACCGTCGCGCTCGTACACCGGTTGCGCGCCCTGCCCGCCCCGCAGCCCCACCTGGTCGCGGGCAAGGCGGCCGAGTTGACCGACACCAAACACACCCTGCGCGAGGCGCTCCCCTACGGCGCCGCGATCATGCTGGTCGGCACCCTGGTCATGCTCTTCCTGTTCACCCGCAGCGTCCTGGTGCCGATCAAGGCGGTCGTGATGGGCCTGCTCAGCATGACCGCGAGCCTGGGCGCCATCGTCTACGTCTTCCAGGACGGTCATCTGCGGTGGCTGGTCGGCGACTTCACCACCGATGGCACGCTGGAGACCACGATGCCGCTGCTGACCCTGGCCGTCGCCTTCGGCATCTCCGTGGACTACGAGGTCTTCCTCCTCGCCCGCATCAAGGAGGAGTTCGTCCGCACCGGCGACAACACCCGGTCGATCGTCTTCGGGATCGAGCACACGGGTCGACTGTTCACCGCGGCGGCGCTGATCGTCGCCGCCACCATGGTCGCGCTGACCATGTCCCACGTCACCCTGCTCAAGACGGTCGGCGTCGGCCTCGCGGTCGCGGTCGTGGTCGACGCCACCGTCGTCCGCGGCGTCCTGGTACCGGCCCTGATGCGACTCACCGGCCGGGCCAACTGGTGGGCGCCGTCGTGGTCGTTGCCGCGGCGCCCCCGCGACACCGGCGCGAAGTTGCCCGATGCCCGCACCGAGGCCCGCCCCGAACTGGTCGGCCAGGCGGCCGACTCCGCCGCCGACGGAGTCGACCGACCCGCCGGTTGAACGCCCTCGCGGGTGCCGGGTCGAAACGGCAAATCGTCCGACCCACAAGGCTGTTCGGATATCACGTGCCGGAACTCGGGCCATTACCCGTTCGGGCGATCGTGTTTCCGGCCGGGCTCCCCCGAGGGCATAGAGTCTCCGCGATCGGCCGGCATTCGCCGAACGCAACCGACCCCCGCCTTTTCGCGTAGTTCGCGTAGGACGAATCGAGAATCGCCTGTGGAATCCATCTGCCGCCCGCTCGGCACTCGCTCTCCGCGTCCGGACCTGGTCACCTATACGCCCCGACCGCACGCGCCGGTACGGATGTTCACCATCCCCTATGCGGGCGCGGACGCGACGATGTTCGCGCCGTGGGTGGATTATCTGCCGGATTCGGTCGAGGTGACGGCCGTACGACTTCCCGGTCGCGGCGCACGTACGGGCGAGGTGTCACTCACCGATCCGGCGCAATTGAGCGCGATGGTCGCGGAGCTCGTGCTCGAATCCGACGACGGCCGGCCGTACGTCTTCTTCGGCCACAGCATTGGCGCGATGATCGCCTTCGACACCGTGCGCGAGCTGCGCCGATGTGGTCACCGGATGCCGTCGTTGCTGGCCCTGTCGGCCGTGCCGCCGCCGCAGGGCGGCGCGTTCGCGCGCGCGTGCCAGCCGATCCTGGTCTCGGACCAGCCCTGGCGGCAACTGGGACTGACCGACCTGCTGCCGCCCGAGGTGTTTCGCGACCAGGGCTCGATGGCGGCCTTCGGGCCGCCCATGATGGCCGACCTCCTGTTGGCCCTCCAGCACCGATATGTCCACGAGGCGCCGTTGGACTGTGTGTTGAGTGTCTTCGGCGCCCGTGACGACACCCTGGTCGCGGTGGAATCGCTGTCGAATTGGCAGGAACAAACGACGCGGCCCCTGCGACTGCGCACCTATCCCGGCGGCCATCTGTACGTGCACGAGGCATTGCCGAGTCTGCTGACCGACCTCTCCACCGATCTGCGCTCCACCGTCGGCGCCTTCTCCTGAATTTCGCAGCCGATGCCACCTCATCCACGTGCGGTCGAGTTTTTGGAGTGAACCCGTGATTCGAGACTACGCAGGACGCGTGTGCACGGTGACGGGAGCCGCCTCCGGAATCGGACAGGCACTCGCGTTCGCCCTCGCCGAACACGGCGCGCGGTTGGCCCTCGCCGACGTCGACGCGGAGGGCCTGGACACAACCGCCCGGCGGGCCCGGGAGTTGGGCGCGGAGCAGGTGCACGTCGACGTGGTCGACGTCGCGCGGCGCGAGCAGGTGCAGGACTGGGCGGATACCACCGCGGAGCGCTTCGGCCAGGTCAACCTGGTGATCAACAACGCCGGGGTGGCATTGACCGCGAGCGTCGACGAGATGGAGTGGGCCGACTTCGAATGGATCATGGGCGTCAACTTTTGGGGTGTGGCCCACGGCACGAAGTCCTTCCTCCCGCACCTGCGCCGCGCCGATCCGGCGCGCGGCGCCCATCTGGTCAACGTGTCCTCCTCGTTCGGGCTGTTCGGGATGCCCGAGCGCAGCGCCTACTCCGCGACCAAGTACGCCGTGCGCGGCTTCTCCGAGTCCGTACGCAACGAACTGCGCCGTGAGGGCAGCGCGGTCGGGGTGACCACCGCGTATCCCGGCGGGATCAGGACCTCCATCGTGCGCAACTCGCGGGCGGCGCGGGGTACCGACCGGGCCGAGGTCGTGGCGGTGCACGACTCGTTGTCCAAGACCTCGCCGGAGCACGCGGCGCGCGTGATCCTCGGCAGCGTCCGCAAGCGCCGTACCCGCGTGTGCATCGGCCTCGACGCGAAGGTCATGGACCTGGGCACCAGGCTGCTGGGCTCCGCGTTCGAACCGGTCGTACACGCCTCGATCGAACGGGCACGGGCGAAGGTCGTGCGCCAGGCGGCCCCGCGACCCCGACCCGGCGAAGTCGCATAAATCCACGGAAAAACACATTCGGCCTGCCCGATCCGATCGGATCGGGCA